>CAZXVQ010000014.1:0-16595 GCA_964644295.1 uncultured Clostridium sp. | reverse complement strand
AACCAGTAGACAGATTTCGGATAATAATGTATAATTCTAGTACAAAGGAGAAAAGAAATGAGCCAAGAAAAATTCATGAAAGAAGCTTTAAAGGAAGCACAAAAAGCCTTTAAAAAAGACGAAGTGCCAGTTGGAGCTGTAATTGTAAAAGATGACAAAATAATAGCAAGAGGACACAATATAAAAGAATTAAAAAAAGATACAACTAAACATGCGGAAATGATTGCAATTCAAAAAGCCAGCATGAAACTTGGAACATGGAGACTAGAAGGTTGTACATTATATGTTACATTAGAACCATGTGTAATGTGCGCCGGAGCTATAATACAAGCAAGATTGGATAAACTTGTAATAGGTACAATGGACGAAAAAACGGGAGCATGCGGTTCTGTTTTAAACATATTAGAGGACTATAAGTTTAATCATGTAGTAAAGGTGGAAAGAGGAATTTTAGAAAAAGAATGTAAAGAAGAATTGCAAGATTTTTTTAAAAAATTACGACAAAAAAATAAAGGAGGAAAAGTAATTTAGTTTACTTTTCCCCATAAATCTAATGGCCAAATTCTAAGAGTAACGGTGCCTTCTATTTTTTCAAGCGGTATGCAACCAAATGCTCTACAATCTTTACTATATTCTCGATTATCACCCAATGCAAAAACACAATTTTCAGGCACTACAAAATTGTTAAATTCAGTGCTTGATACATATGTTTTAACATCTTCTTGTAGGTAGTCTTCTTGTAATTCCTCGCCATTTATATATATTTTTCCATCCTTAATTTCAATATATTCGCCTGGCAATCCAATTACTCTTTTAATATAAGTCTGTTTATTTAAATCTAATACATAATATGTAAATTTATTTATTAAACCTTGAGGCTCATTTTCGTATTGTGCAATTAAATTACTTTTTTGCAATTCCTCTTTTGTATAAGATGATTTACTTGGCGCTTCAAAAGTAATTATTTCTCCTCGTGCTGGTAATGTTTTTGTGGTTTTCGGCCATCTGTTAAGCCACAGCCTTTGGTCTTGCACCAATGTTGGATACATTGAGGTCTGTTTTACTACTGTGGCACTTCCTACATAGTATTTAAACATAACCGCTATTATTAATCCCGCGATTATACAACATATCCACTCCAATAGGCTTTTTAGCTTTTTATTTAATATTCTAGTTTCTTTATCCGTCATACCGTTTTATCCTCTATTTATAATATATTTATCCATTAGTTGTCCATATTCATTATTTCCTTTTTACTTTCCTCAATGCAGCAAATAATTTCTTCATATCAATTGGTTTTGCAACATGCGCATTCATTCCAATATCTATACATTTACGCACATCATTTGTAAACGCATCAGCTGTCATTGCAATTATTCCTATTTTGCGCTTGTTTTTATCTTCGAGTTTCCTTATTCGTGATGTGGCTTCATATCCATTCATTTTTGGCATTTGAACATCCATAAGAATTGCGTCATATGTACCATTTGGAGCATCTTGTAATTTATTTATACATTCTAATCCGTTCTTTGCCCTCTCTGACGTTATATTAGCAGTTTTCAGTAATTCCTCTATAATTTCCCAATTCAAATCATTGTCTTCTGCTATTAATAAATTCATTCCTGATAAGTCTTCGCCATTGTCTATCATTTCCTCTATTTTAGATTCCTCACTAAAATGGAAGTATTGGTTTATTGCACTGTAAACTGTTGATTTTAGGAATGGCTTATTTATAAAACCATTGGCTCCTGCTTTTTTTGCAGTATCTTCAACATCTGTCCAGTCATATGCACTAATAATTATAATTGACTTATCTGCTCCAATTTTTTTCCTTATTTTACGTGTTGTTTCAATTCCATCCATATCCGACATTTTCCAGTCCATTATTATAACTGGGTAATCATTACCTAATTTATGTTGTTTAGATACAAGCTCAATTGCTTCACTTCCGCTGTTTGCAATGTCTACTTTAGCCCCCATACTTGACAATGTGTCTTTTGCAGTTTCTAAAAATGTTTTGTCATCGTCTACTAAAAGAATGTTCATATCTGGCAAAACAAGTTCGTTTGCAGGGCTATCTGCAATTGCAAGATTAAGAGTTACAGTAAATTTTGTACCTTTTTCAAGTTCGCTCTGGCAATCTATGGTGCCTCCCATTAATTCAACCATTTGCTTTGTAATAGAAAGACCAAGCCCAGAGCCCTGAATAGTATCTACTCTGCTATCTTTCTCTCTTGTAAATAATTCATACATATGCTCCATAAATTCCTTTGACATTCCTATTCCAGTATCTTGTACGGTATATATTAATTGCATATGTTTGCTTTCGTCTGGGATACTTCTTTCTTCTATATATATTGATACTTTTCCGTTTACAGGAGTATACTTTACGGCATTTGTTAAAAGATTAATAAATATTTGGTTTAATCTTAACTCATCTGCAAATATATATTCATGTTCAATTTGACTAACATATACATTAAAGTCCAGGTTTTTCTCTCTAACTTGTTGTTTTACTATACTTACAAGGTTGTAAAGTGAATTTGAAATAGAAAATGTAACTGGATTTAAAGTCATTTTTCCACTTTCAACCTTAGACAAGTCTAATATGTCATTAATTAGTGTTAAAAGGTGATTGCTTGAACTATTAATCTTATTTAAGCATTCTTTTAATTTTTCTTTATTATCCAGGTTATTTGTTGCAATGGTAGTCATTCCAATAATTGCATTCATAGGTGTTCTAATATCATGTGACATTGAAGATAGAAAACGTGATTTTGCAAGGTTTGCATTTTGGGCTTCCTCTGAGCTTTTTATTAATTGTTGGTTAGTTCTTAACATAACAATACCATCAACAAATAATAAGCAAAGAAATCCAGCAACAACATATCCAATCAATTCCCAGTCTGTATCTAATTCAAATATATTGTCTACGGTTGTATATCCTATAAAATATTTATCAGGATTATCTTTTATTTGGATACAAATGTAATATGCCTCTTCTCCACTTGGAGAATTTAATTCCATAATTGTAATTTTATTTTCTTCAAATTTTGTTAAATAATCATTAATTTCGTCATCTGAAATATCGTTACTTAGTCTTAACAAATCCCAAAAATTTTCCCCCGTAAGTGTTGCAGAGTCAATCATAATGTTTCCGTCTTTTTCTACAAGAGCAATTTCTGCACTGGCATAATAGGTAAATGCCCACATGTCTTTCAGCATTTCAACAGGCACAACACGTACAAGTATTGATAGATTGTCATTACCTTCCGAATCCTTTAAAACAACGGGGTTACAAAATCCTATACATTCCACTCCATTAATTGGATTTATGTATGTTGATGAGTTATATACATATGTTTCATCACTATATACAAGCTCTTCTATTTCCTGAGCATTTTGAGAAAAATTTTCCTTAATTTCATTAAATGCCGCTTGCTGTTCTTGACTATATTGAATAGTATTATTTCCATCTGCATCTGCAACACTTGACAATCCAGACATAGTATCATAATCAACAATATGTATCATAATTTGCTCATTGCTATTTACTTGAGAAACAAATTGCAATGCTTCTTCAAGTGTATAGTCGTGTTCCTGTATATATGCAGCCCAGTTGTTACAATACTCTTGTTGCCTTGTCATAAAGCCTTTTGCAACGTCTGCTTTTGTACTTACAATTAATGAAAACGATTTTTTGGCAGCTTGCATTTTATCTTCATAAACCTCAAGAACATAATTTATACATAATATTACAACAGCTAAAAGTATTATAATATCAATTATAACAATACTCCATTTCATTTGTTTTTTCGCAAAATTTGCAATATTTAACATATTTCAACCCCCATTTACATAATATAAATATATAATTATTTCTTCATTTATCAATACGAGCTTGTATTTTCAACATTATTTTGTTATAATAATATTAGTTTTTAAGTAGGAGTATTGGCAATGCCTGTAGTATATAACGATTTTGTACAAAACAATTACCAAAATAACTGTTTTGCATTAACTATAAGAAGAGAATATAAAATACAAACAGCACATAGGTTTTTTGGGAAAAGTTTATCAATTTCCTTTAGATCTATGATTGCCGGTGCAATTCTAACAATATTAAAAATACTTATTTAATTTTACTTTTAAGCTTTTTAAGCTCTTTTTTTGAATATATCATAAAGTCATCTTTTTCTGCAAGTTTTCCGGTATGCTTATGGTATTCTTCTATTTTTTCTTCCAAATCTTCTAAATCTTCTTTATTTTTGCACTTTTTAAACAATGGTTTAAAATATTCTGTATAGCATAATCGCTGTACGCCAATAAAGCGATTTTGAATTTCTTTTATATATATTGATATTTGCCTTTCCAGAATTTTCTTTTTTCTATCTGGAACAGTGTCTATGGTTCTCTTTATTTCACTAATTTTGTCTCGTGATTGCATCATTGTGTCAAAAGAATCTCTTAAAAAATCATATGCTCTTTTCCCTGCAAGATTTTCGAACGCATCTTTAAATGAATCCGTATTCTTTAGCATACTTTCCAACAATTCCTTATATCCCAAAATGTACGTAATTTGCTGAAGAAGCGCACAAAGCAGTGGATAATAATTATTTTCAATGGATTCTATAGTAAGCCCCCAATAATTAGTCTTTTTTTGTTCATTGCCAAACACAATTGAAATTATTAATTGTATTGCAGCTTCGTTTATAGCAAGCCCAGATATTTTATAGGCATGAAACTTACATAGCCCCATTTGCTCAAGTTCGCCTTCAAAATTATTATCTTGGTTACATTGTATATAATGAAAAATTTCGTGTAGCAACACTGGGTCGATTTTACTTATATTTTCCTCTCCTCTTATGTATATTGTATTTGTAGAAAACAAATAATTTACATCAGTAAATTTTTCAGGAATATCGGCCAACATCATTTTTGCATTTAATATGCTATCATATATATGATTCCCATCAAACTCCGCATCGAGAAGCATTTTCTCCATTTTTTTAGTTATTTCTGTTGCAATAAATTGAATTTCTTCTTTTGTGAGTTCTCTAATGGGTTTTATATTATATCTTTTCAATTCGCTACTTTTTTTCATTATTATTGGCACCTTTCGTTATAATAAAAAATACGATTTATCCTTTTCTTAAGCATTTGTTAAATTTTTGTTGTAATTCTGAAAAATCAACAGGTTTAAGCACATAATCATTCATTCCACTTTTTAATGTTTCGTCTATGTCCTCTGCAAAAGCACTTGCAGTGATTGCTATAATTATTACGCTTTTAGCATCTCTTCGAGGCAAGCTTCGTATAATTTTTGTGGCGTCATTTCCGTTCATAACCGGCATTTGAACATCCATTAGTATTGCATCAAAATATCCTTCGCTACTATTTCTAAATGTTTCTACCGCATCTTGACCGTTTCGTGCTTGTACGGTTTTTGCACCTCTCATTTGAAGCATTTCTGTAGCAATTTCCATATTAAGCTGATTATCGTCTACCACCAAAACTCTTTTTCCATTTAACAAGTTTTCTGTAGGTTCTGGTGAATTTTGTTTAGTATGTATTTCATTTCTAATTTCTAATGGTAGTATTACAGAAACCTCTGTGCCTTCGCCAGGCTTACTTTGTATGTCTATTTTACCATTTAGCTTCTGAACATTATTTTGCACAATCGTCATTCCAAGTCCAGTACCAACATTTTCTTTAATATTAAACCTTGTCTCTTTTTCAAATGGAGTATATATCCTTTTTACAAATTCTCTTGACATTCCAATACCATCATCTGTAACTTTTAATTCGTACTTTGAAATAAACCTCCCTGGAGTTTCGGTTATTTCTATTTTGATGTTTCCTCTAACCTTTGTGAACCTTAAAGCATTTGATACAATATTATTTATTATTTGTCTTATTTTCCCTGGATCACTATAAACATAGGAATGTTTTACATTATAAGATGTTTCTAGGGTTTTGCATTGTATTTTTGCTTGTTCGTTGAAAGAATCTAAGGTTTCCTCTAGCATTTCTGCCAAATCAAATTCTACCTCTTCAAGTGTAGTATTGTTTTCTTCCATTTTAGATACTTCCAAAATACTATTTACAACTTCAAGCATTTCTGTGCCAGATATATTTATTTTTTTTAAATATTCTATAACCTTGTTTTTATCATTTATCTGCTCTAACGCCATTTCCGTAAAGTTTACAACTGCATTTAGCGGCGTTCTTAGACCATGTGACATATTCGAAAAAAAGCTTGTTTTTGTTTGATTAACTGATTGCATTGTATGTATTGACTCTTTTAGGATTTCGTTTTCTTCTAACTCTTTTTGCTTTAATTCATCTATATATTGAAAAGCCATTATCACCTTTTGACCATCTTGAGCTATGACTTCATTATCATAAAGCATTTGGATATTTACCCATCTTAGCTTTCCTTCAAATGTTCTTCTAAAATCTCCGCAAACATTTCCTTCGTCATTTTCTACAATTCTTTTTAAATTTTTTATAGAAAACACTCTTTTAAATTCCTCGAAGGTAGATTCCTCTATTACACTTTTCATATAGATGTCCATAAAAGTTTCTGTATAGTCGCCTGTTTGGGGGATGATTCTTCTTGTTGCGTCTATTGTTTTAAATATTGTATATTGATTTTTTTCTAAGTCTATTAAATATATTGCATAATACAGATTTCCTAATATATTTAGAATTTTTAATGGTTCTTTTTTGTCCATAATGCAACCTTTCTTATTTTAATTAATCTAGTTCTTTTATTGTATTTACCGTAAACTCATATTCTTTTACTATTTTTTCATATATGATTGGAACTTCTTCTATATGGTGTTCTCTTATTTTTTGTACCAGTGTATTGCTAACTGAAAACAGATTTGTTAATCCCAAATTTCCAGCTACACCCTTTAATGTATGTGCCGTACTTTCTATTTCAGGGTAATTCTTATCTTGATAAGCCTGCTGTAGCTCACTAAAAGTTGAGTCTTCCAAAAATTTTTTTAAAAACTTTGCATACATACTTTCCATTCCGCCAAATCTTGCAAGAGTTTCATCATATTCCGCATTTAATTTTTCGCATACTTCTTTTAAAATCATTAATAAATTCAATCCTTTCGTATTTTGATAAGTAAGCACATTTAAATTTTTTGTTAATAATACATTAAAATTATACCATAACTTACGGTTTGCTTCAAGTGTTTCTAATTGTTTCTGGCGGAATATTTAGATTGACATTTTTAATAGTTTTGATATAATGGTAAGGCAAAATGGAGATGTATCGAAGTGGTCATAACGAGGCTGACTCGAAATCAGTTAGCCGGGAATACCGGCCCGTGGGTTCGAATCCCACCATCTCCGCCAATGTAAACATATAATAACATACGAGAAAGGAATTGTTAGAGTTCTAACAGTAAAAAAATGAATAATAACCTAAAAGATAAAGTAAAATTTAGCATAGCGATAGGAATACTATTAATAATAATTATAATAGTATTTATGATTATGCTACAATACCAAATAGAAGGAGAGAGAAGCATGCCATATACTCTCTCAAAAATAACTATAATTAGCACAGCAGAAGGCGAGCAAAATGCGCTAAATGATGATGATGATACTGCAAAATGGGATTTAACAATTAATCAGAATAATGATGTATATCTTTTTATAGACAAGGACGAAAATGCTACAAAAGATGCGGTAATTGAGGCATTAACTATTCAAAACATAGAAGTTACAAAATATCCTGAAAAAGGCGAAATAAAAGTTTTTATGCCAAGTAGCTTAGATGGAAGAACATTTGCATATGATAGTGAATTTTTAGTAACAGAAAAGTTAGAATACAAAGGAGCTGCTGTAAGCAACCCTAAAACCCTAGAAATAGGAAGTCAGGGAGGCTACGCAATTATAAGATTTTCAAATACCAACATCGGAAGTTACACATCAAACGAAGACGAGGAAATTGTTCATAATGGAACATTGCTTACTAAAATTGGAGTAGCACAGGAACAAATTCAGGCAAAAGTTAAATTTGACCTGATTCTTCAAATTAGTGAAATTAAATACAAAGCAAGCATTACAATAAATATTCCATGCGATGGAATCTGTGAAGAAGGTACAACTACAACAGAGGTTGCAGATGCAAGTCAGTTTGTTTTCAAAAGAATAAAATGATGGAAAGTAAAAGAGAAAAATCTACTTGATAAACAATAGAAAATAGTATATAATTCAAAAAGTATGAGAATAGTACTCTAACTTTTGTGTGGAAAGTATTCCAATAAATAACTGTGAACCTTGTCAGGTCCGGAAGGAAGCAGCAATAAGCAGAACTCATTTATGTGGAGTACTCTCCATAGAGAAGTTAGAAATAAAAATCTCATACTTTTTTAAAAATTATTCAAAATATTCCTTGGGGGTGGAAGATTTGGAATATACAGCTTTATATAGAAAATTTAGACCACTTAAATTTAGCGAAATTGTTGGACAGGAACACATAGTAAAAACAATTAAAAATCAAATTATTAATGACAGGGTTGGTCACGCGTATTTGTTTAATGGAGGAAGAGGAACAGGAAAAACCTCTGCTGCAAAGATTCTTGCAAGAGCAGTAAACTGTTTAAATCCACAAGATGGAGAACCATGCAATGAATGTGAAATTTGTAAGGCTGCATTAGATGGCTCTTTAACAGACATAGTGGAAATGGACGCTGCATCTAACAATAGTGTTGAAGATGTAAGAGCAATAAGAGATGAAGTTAATTTTTTGCCAACTCTTGCAAAATATAGAGTATACATTATAGACGAAGTTCATATGTTATCAACAGGAGCATTTAATGCACTTTTGAAAACACTCGAAGAACCTCCTGCACATGTTAAATTTATTTTAGCAACAACAGAGCCACAAAAACTGCCCGCAACTATTTTATCTAGATGTCAACGCTTTGATTTTAAGAAAATTTCTAACGAAAATATAGAAAAAAGGCTTAATTATGTTTGTGAGCAAAGCAAAATAAATATCACACCAGAGGCAAAAAGGCTAATTGCTGTTCTTTCGGAAGGCGCAATGAGAGATGCACTAAGCATTTTGGAAAGATGTATGCAAGAGGAAGGTACAATAGGAGAAGATGTAGTAAAAGAGCTTGTGGGAATTCCCAAAACAGAAAGTGTAAATAAAATTGCCAAAAGCATATTAAATAAAGATACAAATACGGCATTGCAGACTATTGACGAGGTACTTGCAGACGGAAAAGATATTAGCAATTTCTTGTGGGAGATTATAAAATATGTAAAAGACATTTTATTGTATAAGACTAACACAAATATAGAAATATACAGCAAAGACGAAAAAGAAGCAATAAAAGAATTGGCAGATGGGACAACTAAAGAAAGACTTGTTTCTATAATTTATGATTTGTCTAATTTGGAAAACAATATGAAATGGTCGTCACAAAAACTTATAATGTTACAAGTAGAAATAATAAAGCTTTGCAATGACAACATAAATGGGCTAGCTGATAACGCAAATTTTAATAATGATAATAATTCAACCAGTTCGAAAGAATTAGAAGATTTAAAATTTAAAATCGGTAGGCTCGAAAAACAACTAACGCTAATTCAAAATGAGTCAAAAAATATCAACAATTCTGTAAAAAATGTGGAAAACACAACTTCAAAATCACAATTTACAGCAATTAAACCAGAGGTAAAAAAATCTTCAACAGTAACTCTTGGTGAAAAAGTAAAAAACTGGCCTAAAATTGTAGACCAAATAAAACAAGAAGGAAAAATAACATTATACACAAATTTATTAAATTCTTCAGCAAACGAAATAAATGATATGACTGTTGGAATTAATTTTGAAAAAGGATTAACGCCTTTTGGAAAGACAATTCTAGAAAGGCCGGAGAATATGAATGAAATTGTAAAACAGGTTTCTATAGAACTTGGTAAACCAATTAGGGTTGTTTTAATAGATAACAATGATGAGATTTCTGCAAAGGCAGACAATTTTAACGATATAGCAAAAGAATTTAATATGCCGATAAATATTGTAGAATAGAAGAATATATAAAATTTAAGTACAAGGAGGAAATATAAAATGTCAAAAAGAGGAGGATTTCCAGGAATGGGTGGAGGATTTGGAGGAATGAATCTAAATCAACTTATGAAAGAAGCTAAAAAAATGCAATCAGATATGGAAAAATCTCAAGAGGAGCTTGCAGAAAAGGAGTTTGAAGCAACAGCTGGAGGAGAAGCCGTAAAGGTTAGAGTATCTGGAAAAAAGGAAATAAAGGAACTTAAAATCAAGCCAGATGTTGTAGATCCGGAAGATGTGGAAATGCTAGAGGATTTAATAACAACATGTGTAAATAATGCACTAAAACAAGTTGATGATGCACAAGCAGCATCTCTTGGAAAATACAACATACCAGGATTAATGTAAAATAGGAGAAAATCATGTCATATTATTCACCATCAATAGAAAAATTAATAGAAAGTTTTGAAAAACTACCAAGTATAGGAAATAAAACTGCGGCAAGACTTGCATTTTATATACTAAATGCAAGCGAAGAAGAAACAAACGAATTTATACAAAACATTCAAAATGCGAAGAAAAACTTAAAATATTGCTCAAAATGCTATAATATAACAGACACGGACCCCTGCCCAATATGTTCTGATAAGAGTAGAACACAGGATTTAATATGTGTTGTTGAAGATGTAAGAGATGTTGTGGCAATGGAAAAAACGCATGAATTTAAAGGAGTGTATCACGTTTTGCATGGGTCAATTTCTCCAATGAATGGAATTGGACCAGATGACATAAAAGTAAAAGAACTACTCGCAAGACTAATGAACGGAACAGTAAAAGAGGTAATACTTGCAACAAACCCCAGAGTTGAGGGAGAAGCAACAGCAATGTATTTATCTAAACTTATAAAACCATTAGGAATAAAAGTAACAAGAATAGCCCATGGAATTCCAGTTGGCGGGGATTTAGAGTATACGGACGAGATAACACTAAGCAAAGCACTGGAAGGAAGAGTTGAATTATAAACAAAAAAATGATTACTGTTTTGAAAATCAGTAATCATTTTCTATTTTCTGTGTGCACATCCGTATGAATAAAATCTGCAAGAACAATATTACAAATATCTTGGGTAGAATGTTTTTTGGCAAGCAATTTTGTATTTATTTTCATTTGATGTAGCTTTTGAGAATCAGATAGCAAATTTGCAATGGACAAATCATAGTTATCGTGCTTTTTAAGCCAAATTGCAACGCCTGCATCCTCTAAGAACTTTGCATTTTCTTCTTCTTGCCCAGGTATTGGGTTTATAATAACAAGAGGGAGCCCTGAAACAAGACTTTCTGTGGTTGTAAGCCCTCCAGGCTTTGTAACAACCAAGTCGGAAATTGCCATAAGCTCTGGGACACTATTTGTATAACCAAGAACTTTAACATAATCTTGAGCATTTTTACTAGCAACTAATGCTTCAAATTCCTGCTTCATTTTTTTATTTTTCCCGCTTACAACAATAATTTGATGTTCCTTAACATGTTTTATAAATGATTCTAAAATATTTATGGTTTCTTCTCTTCCAAGCCCAAACTCGCCACCGCCAAAAAACAAAATTACCTTTTTATTTGGATTTAATCCAAATGACTTCATAATTGCCGGTTTATCAAAATGCTTTAAAAATTTATTAGACAACGGAATACCAGTTGCAAACACTTTTGACTCTGGTATGTTTGAATTAATTAACTCCTGTCTCATTTTTTCGTGAGAAACAAAGAAATAATCCACATACTCTTTTCCTACTAACCATTGATTATGAGGAGCAAAATCAGTCATAATAGTTGCAAGTTTGCAGTCAACCAAAGCCTTTCTTTTTAAGTAGCTAACCATTTGGCTACCAAAGGGATGTGTTGAAATTACAATATTGGGCTTGTACTCCTTTAACAATTTAAGAAGCTTTTTGGCCATTAAATTATTGGCGGTTGAGCTAATATGCGCAATTGGTCCTTTTTGAGAGTGAGAATAAACCTCGCCCCAAGCCCATGGGAACATTTTAGCCATATTCTTATATGCGGAAGTTGTAATAATGTTTATGGGCTTATTTACATACAACATACAGTCAACTATATTTGTCTCGAAATCTGGAAAGTTTTCGTCAATATATTGTTTTATAGAATTAGCAGCAGACAAGTGTCCACCACCATATGATGCATAAAATATTAAAACTTTTTTAGACATTAATTGTTCCTTTCATGCGTTTACATTTATAAAAGCATTTTACCATAATAAAAACAAAAACAAAAGTAAAATGTATAAAATAAAAAAATTTCCAAATAATATATTATACAATTTAAAAAATGGGAGGAACCTTAATGACCGACAAACCAATAAGAGCAGTCTTCATGATTATTTTATTATGTGGAACCGTTTTATTTGATTGTTTTGCTATTGGAAAATTAATTAGCAGCAAAGCTGAAGCCGCAAGCAATTCCGGTACGACATCAGATGTGCAATTAATAGCAAGAGCAATAAATGGAGAAGCAAGAGGAGAACCGTATGAGGGACAGGTGGCAGTTGGAGCCGTAATATTAAATAGGGTAAAATCATCTAAATTTCCAAATACAATAGCAGGTGTAATATATGAGCCAGGAGCATTTACTGCAGTAGCAGATGGTCAAATAAATGTTGCAATAGAAGAAGGCTCAACAGTTTTAAAGGCAGCACAGGACGCACTAAACGGTTGGGATCCAACAGGTGGGGCAATTTATTATTTTAATCCAGACACTGCAACAAACTCGTGGATATGGTCAAGACCACTTATAAAAACGATAGGAAAACATAGATTTTGCAGTTAGCATGTATGCAAAACTAAAAAATAGGAGGGATTTATCTTGGACAAAACAAGCTTAAAAAATAAAATCACAACAAAAACGGCATATATAATTATTGCTATAATACTTGCAGTAGTAATTGCTTTTGCAATAGGCTATTATGCGTATAATCAAACTCAAAAATACGTAACAGCAGCGGAAAATAGATACAACATGGCATTTTTTGACCTAGTGGACTATGTTCAAAACGTAGAAACATATTTGGCAAAAGCCTTAATTTCAACTAGTTCAGAACATGGAGCAGAAACTCTTACAAATGTATGGAGAGAAGCAAGCGTTGCTCAAAGTTGCTTGTCACAATTGCCAATAAGCAGTAACGAATTGGAAAATACATCAAAATTTTTAAATCAAGTAAGCGATTACAGCTATTATTTATCTAGAAAAAGCATAGAAGGAGAAAGCCTAACAGACGAAGATTTGAACAATATAAAACAATTACATTCATATTGCCTAGACCTAGAAAATACATTAAATCAGCTATCTACAGACTTAAATGATGGAAGAATAAAATGGGGAGAGCTAACAAATGAGGGAAGCAACATGTTTGCAACTCAAGTAAGTAGCATAACAAGCGACAGCTTTTCGAGCCTAGAAGAGAATTTCCACGAATATTCTGGATTGATATATGACGGCGCTTTTTCGGAACATTTAACATCTAGTGAGAAAAAAGGCTTAACAGGAGATGACATAGACGAAGAAAAAGCAAAACAAATAGTAACAGAATTTTATGGAGAGGACAAAATAGAAAATATAGAATCCAACGGATATTCGGAAAATGCAGAGATACCAGCATTTGACTTTAGTGTAAAAATAAAGAATAGTGATAATACAGCAACAATTTCAATATCAAAAAAAGGTGGACATGTAATATTTGCAAACTATAACAAAAATGTAAGCACAGAGGTAATATCGCAAGAAGAAGCAGACGAAATAGGCAAAAACTTTTTAACAGACCACGGATATACAGACATGAAGGAAACCTATTATTTAAAACAAAATGGAGTTGTTACAATTAACTACGCATATGCTCAAAACTCTGAATTTGGGGAAGTTGTTATGTATCCGGACTTAATAAAGGTAAAAATAGCATTAGATGATGGAAGTGTGCTAGGAATAGAAACAAGCGGGTATTTAAATTCACACACAACAAGAGATATTCCGGCAAATTTAATTTCTAAGGAACAAGCAAAAGAAAGCTTAAATAGCAATTTGGAGATATTAAGTGAAGGACTTGCAATAATTCCAACCGAGTGGCAAACCGAAATATTATGTTGGGAATTTAAAGGAAAAGTTGAAGATAATGAATTTTTGGTATATGTAAATGCACAAACAGGAGAAGAAGAAGACATTCTTGTAATAGTAAACACGCCAGATGGGACACTAACACATTAAAATAACGAAATAAATACCAGTATTATAAAAAACAAAAGGTGCAAAATAATATAAATATAATTAATATTAGGTGGACTAAAAAATATTATTTCCACACATAAGAAAATTATATTTAGAAAAATTTTGCAAATAAGGAGGACTAAACTATGACAAGAGGAAAAAATTTAATGTCTGAACAATTAAAAGAAGAAATAGCAAAGGAACTAGGCGTGTACGAACAAGTAAAAAAGGATGGAGGATGGGAGAATGTACCATCAAAAACTTGTGGAAACATGGTAACAAAGGCAATAGAAATTGCAAACAGAAGTGCAAAATAGCACTACTGTGGTCAGCATTTGACAGAAATTCTTAATAAAAAGTAAAGGGGCTTACAAAAACTTGCTAGCTCCTTTTACTTTGCGTGCAATATTTCTGCACCATCTTTTAATGCAAAAAATATTTGACGACATATACAAAATATGATATAGTATATACTATAAAACAGACCATTGGAGGTGTTTGTGATTTTTTCAATAGAGGATGTAATGAAGAAAATTTCCAACGAACAAATTGATTGCGCGATAAATGAATTGAAAATACAACTCCTGGAAATGAATGGCAATGGAAATATCATGCTTATTGGAACTGGTGGATCCTATATATCTGCATTATATGCAAAATATATAATTGAAAAAAACATGAAAAATTTATGTGAGGTATTAACCCCTATGGAAGCAATGCAAAGTAATGTAAATTTATTTTCATATGCAATAATATATTCATATAAAATGAAAAGTTATGAAATTAACAAGATAATACAAGAAACTGCTAAATGTGAAAATATAAAGAAAATAATTGTAATTACTTCCAATAATGCTACCAATATTGTAAATAATAAAATACAATATATCCTTTATGATATGGGATGTTCTGAAAAGACGTATATATCTCTAAAAGGAATATATTATCCAGCTTATTTGTTAATAAAATGTTTTTGTGCTATAAAGATGAATAATACTATAAACACCATAAAAATTGATTATATTAAAGATAATATTATAGATATATTTTATGACAAATATAGTTATTATCTTGCGGTATTAATAGAGAGGCATTTCTGCGAATTGGGAATAGCAACCGTAAGACTTCATGAAAAAAAAGATTTCTCTCATGGAAGAATGAGTGTAGTTAATGGTA
This sequence comes from uncultured Clostridium sp., assembly GCA_964644295.1. Classification (GTDB taxonomy): domain Bacteria; phylum Bacillota; class Clostridia; order TANB77; family CAG-508; genus CAG-245. The sequence goes on along the minus strand of CAZXVQ010000014.1, from coordinate 1,106 downwards.
ATGACATTATATACTTTAAATCCCGCAACTATGAGGAAGAATATGACGGCTTACTATTGCAGTATTTAACAAATATAAAAAAGTGTAGAGTGTTAAATATAGAAGAGTTAAAGAACAACCCTAATAGTTTTGAGGAAATACTTATTTGGTTAAAATGGATTACTCAAATTGCAGATTATAAAAATGTTGATATATATAACAAAAAAGATACAAAGGAAGATGAAAAGCTATTCAAGTTTAAGGGGGAAATATTGTAAATGAATAATAAAATTTCTTGGTATTTTGAACAAAAGAATAGTTTGTTAGGAAACAATGTTTTAGCCATTTGTTATAATGCGAATGATAAAGAAATAAAAGATAATAATTTAACAAATAATGCAATTTTAATATTAATTAAACATGAAAAATTTGAGGAGTATATTAATGTAAAAGATTTTGATTTAAAAAAATGTTTAGAGGACAGTTTTAAAGACAAGATTTTTATGAGAATACAATGCGAGTGCTTACTTGGAGAATATGGAGATTTACATTGTGATTGTGAACAACAAAAAAATGAAGCATTAAAATTAATAAGAAAAAAGAACGGAATATTTATCCATTTACCACAAGAAGCTCAAGGACACGGATTACAATACAAATTAAAGGAATTAGAACTACAAGTGAACGGAAGAGAAAATTCAGGAAAATATATTGGGCATAAAAACAGAAATGAAGCACAAAAAATATTGCTACAGAACGAAAAATTTGAAGATAAGCGTGCATATACAATAATAAAGGATATTATATGTGAATTAGGATTATATGAAAAAGAATTTGTTTTATTAACAGATAGTAATAAAAAAATTGACGAATTACAGCAAAGTGGTATAAAGGTTGAAATGTACAAGGATTACATTAATAGTAGTGTAAATATAGAAAATGTATCAGAATATTTAATAAAAATACTTGAAGGAACTCATACATATGACGAAAAAGTTCTTAATGAAATAATGAGATTAATAAAAAATAGAGATTATAATGAAAGAACTATCAATACATTTATAAAGATTATTGAGAAAATAGATACCAATTCTATTAACTTAAATGCAGAAGCAAAGAAAATGTTT
>CAZXVQ010000013.1:0-16868 GCA_964644295.1 uncultured Clostridium sp. | reverse complement strand
TAAGAAAAATTTGGGAAAAAAATAATAAGTAAAGAGAATGGAGTATGGAACATATTAGAATATTATGGAGATTAAAATATATAATTAAAAAATTAGATGTGTAGACTATTTTAATACTGCGATTATCTACTGAAGTTGATGAAATGACAGAATATTTCAAAACTGATATTCAAAGTATTGATAATGAACTTTTAAGAATAAAACAACATATTCTAGCTATGCAAAAAGAATTAAAACAAGGATAATAAGCATAATAAAAGCCATTCGCTTGAATGGCTTTTACTGACGCTTAGCATCAGTTCGGGTCAGGTCCTAGTCTAGTAAACTATTTCAGACCTAGTAGAATATCTATCTACAATACATAGTATTCCTTAATTTCTTTAATTATACACTAATTTTTCAAAAAAGTATATATTTTTTTGAAAAATTTCCTGATTTATTTACTTTTTTACTTCACATATAAAGAATTGAGAAAATTTTTCCTAAAATTTTTGTTGCATTTTTTTAAAATTGTGATAAAATATTAAGGTGATTAAATAAAAAATCGAGTAGCAAAAAGCGTAAATCCAGATAAAATGGGGTGCGCTATTTTTTTGTGCTGATATAAAGAGGAGGGCGATATCATGGCTTATATACAGGTACCTTAAAAAAATAAAACAAAAATAAAAAATAAAGAAATAAAAATAAAAGAATAAAAGGATATGGAGGAATTTTAATAATGGAAGAAAATAAAATGGCGAAAGTTGGTATGAAAAAGTTATTTTGGAAGATGGGACTACCAATGATAATATCAATGGTTTTGCAGGCACTATACAATGTTGTAGATAGTATATTTGTTACAAATATGGGTGAACAAGGGGCTATTGCAAATCAAGCATTAACACTGGCATTTCCCGTGCAAATATTAATTATTGCAATAGGAGTTGGAACTGGAGTAGGCTTAAATGCTCTGCTTTCTAAAAGCTTAGGCGAAAAGGATAACGAAAAAGTAAATAAAGTTGCAGGAAATGGAATATTTTTAAGCATTTGTATTTTTATAGTATTTTTACTATTTGGACTATTTGGCTCAAAAGGCTTTATATCACTATTTGCAAAAGGTAATAGCGAAGTAATAAATATGGGAACAACATATTTAAAAATATGTTGCTGTTTATCTTTAGGCGCAATAGGTTATACAGTATATGAAAGATTTTTACAGTCAACTGGCAAAACAATGCTTTCTACAATTTCACAAATATCTGGAGCTGTAACTAATATTGTATTAGACTATGTATTTATATTCCCTTGTAAAATGGGAGTAGCAGGAGCTGCTTGGGCTACAGTAATAGGACAATTTGTATCTTTATTTATTGCAATGTTTTTCCACTATACCAAAAATAAAGAAATAAATGGCTCTCTAAAATATATAAAACCAGAAATCAATTTAATAAAAGGAATATATAGAATAGGAATTTCTGCGGCAATTATGCAAGGCTTATTAGCAGTTATGATGGCAGGAATGAATGCAATATTAGGCCTTGCCAAAGCAGACCAAACAATTCTTATTGGTTCATTTGGAATTTATTATAAAATACAGCAAATAGCCTTGTTTTCAGCATTCGGACTATCTAACACAATAATTTCAATATTATCATTTAATTATGGAATGAAAGATAGAAAAAGAATAGACGAATGTATAAAATATGGAATAATAGATACTCTTATTGTAACATTTGTATTGACTATTTTATTTGAACTTTTGGCAAAACCACTTAGTAGTTTGTTTGGTTTAGCAGGAGGAACAACAACCGAAATTATAGAAGTATGTACAATAGCATTAAGAATAGCAAGCATAGGGTATATTTTTATGGGATTTTCTATTGCTATACAAGGAGTTCTTCAATCTGTTGGATATGCTGTAAGACCACTTGTAATTTCACTATTGAGATTAGTTGTATTTGTATTCCCAATAGCTTATATTTTCACATTATCTGATAATGTTACAAATATTGTATGGTGGACATTTCCTATAGCAGAAATTTTAACAGCAATTATCTCAGTATTTATACTAAAAAAATCATATAAGCAAAAAATTGAAAATATAGGAACAATAAAAACAGGAGAGAATCTAATTATTTCTATTTCGCGTGAGCATGGTACTGGCGGAAAAGAAATAGCAAGAAATGTTGCTAAAAATCTAGGACTAAAATTTTATGATAAAGAAGAAATTAAGGATTTTGCAATTAAGAATAATTTATCTCCAAAAAATTGCGGTACACAAGATTTATATAACAATTATTTATCATTAGACTGCAATAAAGAAGCAATAATAAATCAAGCAACAGCCATAAGAAAAATTGCAGAAAATGGAGATTGTGTAATCGTTGGTAGAGGAGCAGATTATATATTAAGTGATAACCCTAATTTAATAAGAATATTCTTGTATGCACCAATAGAGTATAGAACAAATAAAATTAAAGAAATGTATAATGATGATGATAAAAATGCCAAAAAACACATATTGGAATCTGATAAATCAAGAGCAAAATTCTATGAATTAATCTCAAATCAAAAATGGGGAGAGACAAAAAATTATGAACTTTGCTTGAATTGCCAAATAGGAAATGAAGCAATTATTAGAACAATTTGTGAATATGTAAAAAACAGAAATGTAAAATAGGGCGTAAAAGCAGGTAAAAAATTTTACACCGAATCTGTTATCATTAATGAAAAATCCTCATAATATAAATTAAACTGAATATTATTATGTGGAGGACAGAATAATGGCAAAAATTATAATTTATAATAATGATACGGATAAAATGGAGGTGTATTATAGAGAACTTTCTGAGGCAATGCCATATAATACAGGAAGAACGCTTACAGTAAGGGAGTTTAGAGGTGCAAGTAGAAGTAACACTTTATGGACTACCAAAAGAGTAATGACTTCGTGGAATGCACAAAGAGCTTTGCAAGGCGGACCAATTCCCGTGGGTTACGCATTTAGAAGGTCGTGGGAAGGCGGACATAGTGCACAAAGTCAGCACTATGCAGGCACGGCTTTTGATGTTGGGCAAACCTGGACAAATGCACAAAGGGCAGCTTTAAGAAGCAGTGCACAAAATTCTGGCTTGTGGAGCTATATAGAGCCTGTTAGTATTTCTCCAACATGGGTGCATTTTGATAGAAGACAAAGCCCGCCAGCGTGTAGCAGTGGAGGATTTCCAACACTAAAAAGAGGTAGCCTAAGTGTTTATGTGTTAATTGCACAAGATGGTTTAAATACTTTGGGCTACACCACTGGAGGCTTAGACGGAATTTTTGGAACGAGAACATATTATGCTACAAGAATGTATCAAGCAAGTAGGGGACTTACTGTAGATGGCATAATAGGGTGCAATACATGGCGTTCACTGCAAGAAAATGTAGTAGGAACTGGTAGAACATCAACAACACTTGATTAATTATAACAATTACAGTAACAAACAGTAGGATTTGTAATTAATTTAATCATTTTGTGTAAAAATTGTGTAAAATATTGTATAAAAATGTCTGATTTGATATAATCAAATCAGATTTTTATAAGGAGGAAATGTAGGTGGAAGAAAACGATAAGTGCACAAATTGTGCAGAGACAAGAGTTAAGGAAGAAGTGCAAGAAATATTAAAAAAATACACGGAAGACAAATCAAATTTAATTCAAATTTTAAATGAGGTGCAGGTTAAATATGGCTATGTGCCAAAAGCAGCACAGCTAGAAATTGCAGATTATTTGCATATACCTTTGGCAGAAGTTTATGGAGTTATTACATTTTATTCAAGGTTTACTTTGGTTCCAAAGGGAAAGTTTAATGTTTCTGTATGTTTAGGAACAGCATGCTTTGTAAAAGGTTCAAAAGAACTTTTGGAAAGAGCAAAGACAAAGCTTGGAATAGAAGAAGGACAAACAACTAAAGACGGAAAGTTCTCGCTAGATACAACCAGATGTGTTGGAGCATGTGGACTAGCGCCTGTTTTTACAGTTAACGAAGAGGTCTATGGAAAAGCAACTGTAAAAAAATTAGATGAAGTATTAGAACAATATATGAAAGAATAGTTGATAAATAAGGAATGAGCACAAGAAAGGAGATTATTTATGGGAAAGACAATTGAAGAGATTGAAAAAATTCGCGAAGAGAAAAGAAGAGAATTGGACTTGCGTGTAAATACTAATGCAGACACAAGGGAAAAACATATTTTAGTATGCCATGGAACAGGTTGTACTTCTTCTAAATCTACGGAAATTTTGGAGAATTTTAAAAGATTAATTGAAGAGAAAAATCTAGATAATGTTAGAGTTATACAAACTGGGTGTTTTGGATTATGCTCTAAGGGACCGATTGTAATAATAAGACCTGAAGATACCTTTTATTCAATGGTTAAACCAGAAGATTGTGAGGAAATTATAAATACTCACATAATTGGAGGAAACATTGTAGAACGACTTCTTTGCAAAGATATAGATGGAACAGTTGTAAAAAAATTAGATGAGCTTCCATTTTACAAAAAGCAAATGCGTATTGCATTAAAAAATTGTGGTGTGATAAATCCAGAAGATATTGATGAATACATTGCATTTGACGGATTTAAAGCATTAGCAAAAGTAATTACAACAATGTCTCAAGATGAAGTAATAGATGTTATATCAAAATCTGGACTTAGAGGACGTGGAGGAGCAGGATTTCCAACAGGCAAAAAGTGGAGTTTTGTAAAAATAGAAGAGGCACCTCAAAAATACGTAATTTGTAATGCAGATGAAGGCGACCCTGGTGCATTTATGGATAGAAGTATTCTAGAGGGAGATCCGCACTCAGTAATAGAGGCTATGGCAATAGCAGGATACGCAATTGGTGCAAACCAAGGATACATATATGTAAGAGCAGAATATCCAATTGCAGTACATAGATTGCAAATTGCAATAGAGCAAGAAAGAGAGTATGGGATACTTGGCAAAAATATTTTTGGAACAGATTTTAGTTTTGATGTTGAGGTAAGATTAGGAGCTGGAGCTTTTGTTTGTGGCGAAGAAACTGCATTAATAGAGTCCGTAGAAGGAAAACGTGGACAGCCAAGAGTTAAGCCACCATACCCTGCAAAATATGGTCTATGGTTTAAGCCAACTCTAATAAACAATGTCGAAACATACGCAAATGTAACAAGAATTATTTTAAACGGTGCAGAGTGGTATTCGTCAATTGGAACAGAAACATCAAAGGGCACTAAAGTATTTGCTTTAGGCGGAAATGTTAATAATGTTGGACTTGTTGAAGTGCCAATGGGAACCACATTAAGAGAAATTATTTACGATATTGGTGGCGGAATACCAAATGGCAGAGATTTTAAAGCAGCACAAACAGGCGGGCCATCTGGAGGCTGTATTCCAAAAGAACATTTAGATACAAAAATAGATTACGAAAGCTTAGCACAAATTGGCTCAATGATGGGCTCTGGCGGACTTATTGTAATGGACGATACAAAGTGTATGGTAAATATTGCAAAATTCTACTTAGATTTCACAGTAAGTGAAAGTTGCGGAAAGTGTACCCCTTGCAGAATTGGAACAAAGAGAATGTTAGAAATTCTTGAGAAAATATGTGACGGCAAAGGGACACAAGAGGATTTATACAGACTAGAAAATCTTGCAAATAATATAAAAAAGGCGTCTGTATGTGGACTTGGTCAAACAGCACCAAACCCAGTGCTTAGTACAATGAAATATTTTAAAGATGAGTATGAAGAGCATGTTAAAGATTATAATTGTAGGGCAAAGGAATGTAAGGCTTTGGCAAAAATACAAATAGATGAAGAAAAATGTAGAGGCTGTGACCTTTGCAAAAAAGTTTGCCCAGTTAGTGCTATATCTGGCGAACCTGGACAAAAACACAAAATAGACACATCTAAATGTATAAAATGTAGAAGTTGTATACAAAAATGTCCATTTAAAGCTATTGGTTAATAAGGAGGAAGTATGATTAATCTAAAAATTGATGATAAAGAAATATGTGTTCCAGAAGGAATTACAATACTAGAAGCAGCAAGAAAATCTAATATAGATATTCCAACTCTTTGTTATTTGAAGGAAATAAATCAAATTGGCGACTGCAGAATGTGCATAGTTGAGGTTGAAGGCAGAAAAGGATTTGTTACTTCATGTATTACAAAAGTAGAAGAGGGAATGGTTGTACATACAAATACTCAAGCTGTTATGGAAGCAAGAAGAACTGTACTTGATTTAATAATATCTAATCACGAAATAGATTGCCTAACATGCACAAGAAACGGAAATTGCGAATTACAGGACTTAGCCATTAAGTTTAACATTCAAAATATAGAATATGCGGGAGAAAAAATTAAACACGAAATTGACGATAAATCTCCTTCAATAGTTAGAGATTCCAACAAATGTGTTTTATGCAGAAGATGTGTTGGTGCATGTAAAAATGTTCAAAACATTGGAGCTATAGATAGCACAAATAGAGGTTTTGAATCTTGTGTGTCAACTGCAGGAGACAAAAGCCTGGCAGACGTTGACTGCACATATTGCGGGCAATGTATAGAGGCATGCCCTGTTGGAGCGTTACGTGAAAAAGATGATACCGCTAAGGTATGGAGAAAAATAAAAGACCCAGAGGTTTATACAGTTGTTCAAACTGCACCTGCTGTAAGAGCAGCTTTGGGAGAAGAATTTGGACTTCCTATTGGAGAAAATGTAACAGGAAAAATGGTAACAGCATTAAGAAAACTTGGATTTGACAAGGTGTTTGATACTAATACCGGCGCTGACTTTACAATAATGGAAGAGGCAAATGAATTTATACAGAGAGTACAAAATGGTGGAGTGCTACCAATGGTTACATCTTGTTGCCCGGCTTGGGTACGATTTGCAGAAAAGAACTTCCCAGACCAATTAGAGCATTTATCTAGTTGCAAGTCTCCACATCAAATGTTTGGAGCAATAATAAAATCATATTATGCAAAAAAATTTAACATAGAACCATCAAAAATATTTACAGTATCTGTAATGCCATGTGTGGCAAAAAAATATGAGTGCACACGTGATGAAATGGAAGCAGACGGAATAAGAGATGTAGATGCAGTTATTACAACAAGAGAACTTGCAAGAATGATAAAACAATCGAATATAGAATTTCAATCACTTGAGGATTCTTGCTTTGATGACCCAATGGGAGAGGCAACAGGAGCTGGTGCAATATTTGGAACAACTGGTGGAGTTATGGAAGCAGCCTTAAGAACTGCAGCAGACACACTAGAAGGAAAAGATTTAAAAGATATTGAATATAAAGAAGTTCGTGGCGAAAAAGGAATAAAGAAAGCAACAGTTACAATTTCTGGCAAGGAAATTAAAGTTGTTGTTGCTTCTGGATTGAAAAACGCAAGAAAAATAATGAACGAAATAAAAAATGGAACTGCTGATTATGACTTTGCGGAAATAATGGCATGCCCAGGAGGATGTGTAATGGGAGGTGGCCAGCCAATTAAAAGCTCTAAGATTAGAAGTACCGTTGATGTAAGAGCATTAAGGGCAAATTGTCTATATACAATAGATGAAAAAAGCACCATAAGAAAATCCCATGAAAATCCTGTTTTAAAAGCCATATATGCAGAATTCTTTAAACAGCCATGTGGGGAAATTGCACATAAATATTTACATACTACATATAGCCCAAAAGAGAAATATAATGTCTAGAAATTGACATAATTCGGGAAAAGATATATAATAATTATAATTGCTAGGAAGTCTTAGCAAAACCTCAATATAAACTGAAAGGAAGAACTATATGAGAGTGGCAACATTATCCGAATTTTTTGAGCTATCGCGTAAGCATCCAGACAAGACAATGGTTTGGCGGGCTAAAAATAACCTTACTGAATTAAAGCGATATGAAATCCTCGAGGTGCTGGTTACGCATATTGAAAAGCGAAAAAATGCCAAAGAGTACTTGGTTATGCTGAAACATTATGCGGTGAAAGAAGGAGATACTAAGAGAACCAAAATTTTGAACATTTCAAAGGAATCAATGTTGGAATTACAAAAATATCAAAAAGGTGAAGTGGTTATTTTGTAATATGTATTGAGGGGCAAAAAAGTGGGCGATTGCAGAATTGCATTCGCCCATTAACTATTAAAATACTGCATTTTCTATTTCCAGATATAAAGAGTCTGCTTCTTCCTGAGAAATATAACCATATTCTAGCATGGAAGATACCACTTTTTTTTGCCTGCTTTGTGTTAGGTCAAAATTAACTGTTGGAGCGTAGATGCTTGGCGCATTCGGAATTCCAGCGAGCATGGTTGCATCATATAATGTCATATCTTGAGGTGCTTTATTTAAATAACCCATACAAGCTTCTTTTATTCCATAATATCCATCCCCAAAATAAATAGTATTAACATACAGTTCCAAAATTTCGTCTTTTGAATATTTATTTTCAAGTTCAAAACTTAAAATCCCTTCCGCAATTTTTCTACTAACAGCATCATCTTCTGAAATAAAATACAAGTTCTTGGCAGTTTGCTGAGTAATTGTACTTCCGCCTTCTTTAAAATCTTTTTGCTTTATATTGCTAACAATTGCTCGTCCAATTGCAATAATGTCGAGAGCTCCGTGTGAATAATATCTGTGATCTTCTACTGCAACAACTGCATTTTTGTAATAGTCTGGAAGATCTGATAGGGATACAAAATTTTCATCGTTTCTTATAGTTTGGATTTTTTCTTCAAGGCTTATTTCCGCCAATCTCTTGTCATATAAACTTTTACCATTTATATAGAATACAGCAGCTACTATTATTAATACAACCAAAAACAATAATATTATTTTTCTTAAAAATTTCATTTAAAACTACGATCCCTTCTACATGTATAAAACAAGTATAACATATTAATTTATATAATGCTAGTCATTTTAAATTGATAAACAAAAATGGTGTAATAATACGAATAATATAAAAATATTGAAAAATGGAAGGAAATGTGGTATAGTATAAATGGTATCAAAGTATAGAAACAAAGAAATATATAAAATAGTCATTAAAAAATATATATGTATTAAATTTTTATACCTACACAAAGGAAAATTTAAATTTTATATTGAAGGCAACAAAAGAAGGCGGGTTTTTAACTTGCCTTTTACGCATATAAAAAATAAAAGAGGATATGAATTATAATGATAATTATTGAAGGCATTGATGGAACGGGAAAGACATCGCTATCAGAAAAATTAGCATTACAATTAGCTTTAGAATTTATTGAACAAGAACCAGAAAGATAATAATTTTAAGGAGGATTTACGCACTTATGAAAGAAAGATATAAAAATGTAATAGTAGTAGATTTAATGCTATTAAGAGAAAACAAAAAAACAGGGAAGCCAGAGGTCTTACTGTCGTTAAGAAAGAATACAGGCTCAAATGATGGCGAGTATGAATTACCTGGAGGGCATTTAGAAGAAGGGGAGGACCTAATACAAGCTATGATAAGAGAGGCTAAAGAAGAACTAAATATAGAATTAAATTATAACGATTTAAAAATAGTACATATTTTGCATCACTATACAGATGGAAGAATGAATTTTATATTAACAACCAAAAAATATGAAGGTATATTGAAAATTAATGAGCCAAACAAGTGCGAAAAATTAGAATGGTTTGATTTTGAAAATATACCAGAGAACACCACATATAAAGTTAAAAATACTTTAAAAGAAATTCAAAATAACATTTTTTATGATAACATAAATTTTGAAAGAATAAATAATATTTAGTGATTACTCAGTCTCTAAGATTTTTCTATTCCTTGTAAAAAAATATCTTCAGTCAACCTACCACATTATATCATAAGATGTGATAAAATCAACAATAATATGCTAATTAAAAAACCAACCTAAGGATTATTATAAAATTTTCACAAACCCCTTGCAAATTTTTTTTAGTTAAGAGATAATATAGCATGAATAAATACAAAGGAAATTTAATTTGATAAATAAAAGGAAAAAATTACTAAGGAGGAAGTATTAATGTACGTTTTTAATAAAATAACTGTAACACCACAGTTACCAGAAAGAATAAAAAAACTATCAAGTATAGCAAATAATCTTTGGTGGGCATGGAATACGGATTTTCTAAGGTTGTTTAAAGAGATAGATGGAGACCTGTGGGAAACCGTAGGCAAGAATCCTGTTAAGTTTTTAGGGTTAGTATCTCAAGAAAGACTGGAAAGTGTTGCAACTAATCAAGAATTTTTAAAGGAATATGACAAAATTGTAAATAATTTTGAAGACTATATGAATAGCAAAAATACTTGGTTTTCTAAAAATTATCCAAATAACAAAAATGACTTAATTGCGTATTTTTCAGCAGAATATGGCCTAGATCAAATTTTATCTATATATTCAGGTGGACTTGGAATTTTGGCTGGGGATCACCTAAAGTCAGCAAGTGATTTAGGAATTCCAATTGTAGCAGTTGGGCTTTTATATAAGAAAGGCTTTTTCCACCAAAGAATAAATGGATATGGTCAACAAATAGAAGAATATAAAGACAATGATTTAAGCTCGTTGCCATTAAAGGCAGTAAAAGATGTTAATGGTGAAGATTTACTTGTACGTGTAAAGCTACCAAAGAAAAGTGTATATTTAAAGGTATGGCAAATAGATGTTGGAAGGGTTAAATTATACTTAATGGATTCTGATATAGATAGCAATATTCCAGAATACAGAGGAATTACGGCTAATTTGTATGGAGGGAACCAAGAAACCAGAATTCAACAAGAAATAGTTCTTGGAATGGCAGGAACTAGCCTACTTAGACTATTGGGACTTAATCCAACAGTATATCATATGAATGAGGGACATTCGGCATTTTTGATATTAGAATTAATGAAAAATATTATAAAAGAAAAGCAAATAACATTTGATATGGCAAAAGAGATTGTATCTGCAAAGACAATATTTACAACACACACACCGGTTCCTGCTGGAAACGACATATTTCCAACGTCTTTAGTTGAGGAATATTTTAAAGATTACTGGAAGAGGTTTTCTATTACAAAAGAGGAATTTCTAAGATTAGGAATGAAACCTAATGCAGATATTTCAAATACTGGATTTAATATGGGAATATTTGCACTTAAGTTTTCCGGTAAGAAAAACGGAGTTAGCAAGCTTCATGGAGCTGTATCTAGGGAATTATTTGGAGAGGTTTGGCCAGATATTGCAGCAAATGAATCGCCAATTTCATATGTTACAAACGGAATACATACTTGTACATGGCTTGCACCAAATATGAAGAGGCTATATAATAGATATTTAAAACCATATTGGCAAGACGATATTCAAAATGATTCAACTTGGCAAAAAATTGCAGATATTCCAAATGAAGAACTTTGGAATGCACATATGGAGAGAAAAGTAAAACTTTTAAAGCTAGTAAAAGAAAATATAACAACACGTCTAAAAAGAGAAGGATACCGTTATAGTGATATAAACGAAATAACTTCGAAATTAGATCCAAATGCTTTAACCATAGGATTTTCTAGAAGGTTTGCTACATACAAAAGAGCAACTTTAATATTTAAGGATTTAGAAAGAATTACACAAATATTAAATGATAGTGGAAGACCTGTGCAAATTATATTTGCAGGAAAGGCTCATCCATCAGATAATGGAGGCAAAGATTTAATAAAATACATACATGAAATATCTATGAAACCACAATTTAAGGGGAAGATATTTTTACTAGAAAATTACAATATTTCACTTTCTAAATATTTAGTAAGTGGAGTAGATGTATGGCTTAATACACCAAGAAGACCTATGGAGGCTTCTGGAACATCTGGCCAAAAAGCAGCAGTTAACGGAGTTATCAATTTTAGCGTATTAGATGGATGGTGGGCAGAAGGATATAACCAGAAAAATGGTTGGACAATTGGAACAAATGCAGAATATTCATCATATGAAGAACAGGATAACGCAGACAGTGAGAGCATTTATCAAACATTAGAAAACAAAATAATTCCAGCATATTATGATAAAGATGAAAATGAAATTTCGGAAAGATGGCTGGAAATAATGAAGAATTCCATTATTTCAAACTCGGGAAGATACAGTACAGCAAGAATGCTTATAGATTACACAAGCAAATTTTACATGCCATTATGCAATCTTTATAATAAATACTTTACAGATTTGTCAACAGTTGCAGAGTTTAATGAATGGAAAAGTAATTTGTATTCTAATTGGGATGCAATAACAATAAAGCAGGAAAAATCAAACCTAGATAACATAACAATAGATGCCGGCAATAAAATAATTGTAAGGTGTAAAGTAATGCTTCCAAATATTTCTAAAGAAAGCATTGAAGCACAAGTATATTACGGACAAATATTGGATAATGGTATTATTGACAATATATCTATTATACCAATGAAATTAATAGATGCAAATGACGAAAAGAGGGAGTACGAATATGAGGCAACAGTGGAACTTGGCACTGGCGGAAACTATGGATATACCTTTAGGGTAATGCCAAAACATGAAATGGTTTTAGATTCGGCAAACTTAAATCTAATAAAGTGGATTACAAAATAGACAAAAAGCCTTGACACACAAGGCTTTTTAAAATATAATTATTACATAATTTTATAGAAAATAAACAAGGAAAGGGGTTCAAAGGAAAAATGGCAGACATAAACGAGTTAATTCAAGTACGTAAAGAAAAAATGCAAAAGATATTAGATAGCGGAGTAAGTGTGCATCCAGAAAGATATGAAAGGACACACTCAATAAAAGATGCAAGGAACCTAGAAGATGGCACAAAAGATGTAGCAATAGCAGGCAGAGTAATGTCTAAAAGAAAATTAGGCAAAATAAGCTTTATGGATATACAAGATATAGAGGGACACTTGCAGTTGTGCATAAAAAGAGATGATTTGGGAGAAGAAACATATAAATTTTTACACGAAACAGTTGATATAGGAGACTTTATAGGAGTAAAAGGAGATATATTCACAACAGAGGCAGGAGAAAAAACTTTACAAGTACATGAATACACTTTTTTAGGGAAAGCACTTCGTCCTCTTCCAGAGAAATTTCATGGATTAACAGATATAGAAGCTGTTTACAGAGAAAGACATCTAGATTTAATAATGAATGAGGATTCAAGGCAAAGATTTTTATTAAGAACAAAATTCATTAGATTAATGAGAGAATTTTTAAATGATAATGGCTTTTTGGAAGTAGACACTCCTGCAATTCAAAACACAGCATCTGGAGCTACAGCAAGACCATTTGTAACACATCACAATGCGTTAGATATGGACGTATATTTAAGAATATCTCCAGAATTAACATTAAAAAAGCTAATAATTGGTGGATTTACAAATGTATATGAAATTGCAAGAGACTTTAGAAACGAAGGGATGGACGCAAACCACTTGCAAGATTTTACTATGATAGAAGGCTACAGTGCTTACTGGTGCTATAAGGACAACATGAAATTCTTAAAAGATATGATAATACATATTTTAAGCAATTTATATGACGGAAATTTACATATAAAAATAGGAGACCAAGAAATAGATTTTGGAGGAGAATGGCAGGTTGTTTCTTTTAGAGACCTAATTTTAAAAGATTGTGGAATTGATATTAATAAATATGAAACAGCACAAAGCCTACTTTCAGAGATAAAGAACAAGGGCATTAAGCTAGAGGCAGATGATTTAGAAAATTTAGGAAGAGGTAACCTAATAGATACATTATACAAAAAGGTAAGTAGACCTAAAATAATAAATCCTACATACTTAGTAGAGCACCCAATAGACTTATCTCCACTTGCAAGAAGCAATGACGAAGATTCATCATTAACAGACAGATTCCAATTAGTTGTAAATGGTCAAGAAATAATAAATGGATACTCAGAGCTTGTAGACTCTGAAGAGCAAGAAAGAAGGCTAATAGAACAAAGCAAATTAAAAGCAGAAGGCGACGAAGAGGCAATGAGTATAGATAATGAATACATTAGGGCAATGGAATTCGGTATGCCACCAATTTCTGGCTGGGGATTAGGAATAGAGAGATTTTTACAATTCCTAACAAATAGCGAAAACATAAGAGATGTTGTATTATACCCATTAATGAAGCCAAGAGCACCTGAAGAAGAATAAAAGCTAAAGTGTTAAAAACAAGCTGAAAGGCTTGTTTTTTTATGTACTTTGTAATAAAATATTATCAAAATTTATAAAAGTAGGTAGATAAACTTGAACAAAAAATGGGAAGTAAATGAAGAGAATAAAGAATTAGTAGATAAAATATCAGAAGAATTTAATATAAGTAGGCTAGTTGCAAATGTAATAGCAAATAAAGGACTTACAGATAGTAACGAAATAGAAGTGTTCCTACATCCAAGGAGAAGCGATTTTCACAATCCATTTTTAATGCCAGACATGGAAAAAGCAGTAGATAGAATTATAAAAGCAATACAAACTAACGAAAAGACCATAATATATGGAGATTACGACGTAGATGGTATTACAAGTAGCACAGTTTTAAAAAGATTTTTGGAAGAAAGAGGGCTTAATACAGATGTATATATACCAAACAGACTAAACGAGGGCTATGGATTAAATGAAAATGCAATAAGACAAATTGCAGAGAATAAATACACATTAATAATAACTGTGGACTGCGGAATTACTGGGAATAAAGAAATAGAACTTGCAAAAACATTTGGAATAGACACAGTTGTAACAGACCACCACGAGCCATCTGAGGAACTTCCGAAGGCACTAGCGGTTGTGGACTGCAAAAGGAAAGATAACAAATATCCATTTAATGAGCTCGCAGGTGTTGGAGTTGCTTTTAAAACAATTCAGGCAATATCTATTAAATTAGGGCTAAAAGAGGAAGAATTTTTAAAATACTTAGATTTGGTATGTGTTGGAACAATTTCAGATATAGTACCATTAATAAACGAAAACAGGACAATATCAAAACTAGGCTTAAAACTTGTAAAACAAACTAGAAATGTAGGACTAAGGGCTCTTTTAGAAAGTATAGGTTATAAAAAAATAGACTCAAATGCAATATCTTTTGGAATTGCACCAAGAATAAATGCGTGTGGAAGAATGGGCTATGAAAAAGAAGCATTAGATTTGTTTTTAACAAATGATTTACAAGAGGCAAGAAATATAACCCAAAAGTTAAATAATTATAATACAGAAAGACAAGAAATTGAAAAAGCAATATTTAACGAAGCTCAAGAAATGCTACAAAACGACGAAGAAAAAAAGCTTCCATGTATAATTTTAGGAAAAGAAAATTGGCATCATGGAGTAATTGGGATAGTGTCTTCTAAAATAACGGATATGTATTTTAAGCCTAGCATATTGGTATCTTTTGAAGGCAATTTGGCAAAAGGCTCAGGCAGAAGCATTCAGGGGTTTGACCTGCACGAAGCACTAGAAAAGTGTAAAGATAGCATAGAGCAATTTGGCGGGCATAGCATGGCTGTTGGAGTAACCCTAAAAAAAGAAAATTTTGAAAAATTCAAAACGGAATTTGAGGAGTATGCAGAAAAAGAGAAAATATCAGAAATTGTTCCTATTATAAAAATTGACCAAAAGATACAGCTTAAAAATATAACTATGAGTGATGTAAAAGACTTGGAACTTTTAGAACCATTTGGGGAAGGGAACAAGCCACCATTATTTAAAATAAATGATTTAAAAATAGAAGCAATAAGGTCATTATCAGAAGGCAAGCACTTAAGACTAGATTTAAAAGAAGAAACGGCAAGAATTAGTGCAATTGGTTTTAATTTAGGAGAACTTGCAAGTGAGTATAAAATTGGTGATAAAATAAATATTGCAGGACATTTAGAAATAAATTCTTATAATGGTGTAGAAAGCATACAAATAAATATTAAAGACACAATGAGAGCACTTACATAAAAAAGTGGCATAATATAAAGCAAAGGAAAGATTAAAACAAAAGGAGATAGTGCAATGTCAGAAGTTAAAGAAGTTTCTATACAAGATGTAATAGAAAAGGCAAAAGAGCATAATAAAAAAGTTAATTTAAAGTTAATAATGAAGGCGTATGATTACGCAAACAGCAAACATGGTGACCAAACAAGGCAGTCTGGGGAAAAATATATAATTCATCCTGTGCATGTTGCCTACACTTTGGCACAGATGGGGCTTGATGATGCTACTATTTGTGCAGCACTTTTACATGATGTTGTAGAAGACACAGATGCCACATATGAAGACATTAAAACAGAGTTTTCGCCAGAAATTGCAGAAATGGTAGATGGTGTTACTAAGCTTGGAAAAATTAATTATACGAGTGCACAAGAACAACAGGTAGAAAACTATAGAAAGCTTTTTTTAGCAATGGGCAAGGATATAAGAGTTATTCTTATAAAATTATCAGATAGACTTCACAATATGAGAACATTAAAATATCTAAAGAGAGAAAAGCAAATAAAAATTGCTACAGAAACAATGGACTTGTATGCTCCTCTTGCTAATAGGCTGGGTATCTATTCTTTAAAATGGGAGCTAGAAGATTTATCATTTAAATATCTATATCCAGAGGAATACAGAGAACTTGTAGCCGGAATAGACAAAAAAAGAGAAGAACGCTTAAAGTTTATAGATCAAATTATGGACGAAATAAGAGAACAGCTAAAAAAACAAAAAATAGAGGGAGAAATTACAGGAAGAGCAAAGCATTTGTATAGTATATACAGAAAAATGCAAAGGGACAACAAAACCCTTGACCAAATATACGATTTATTTGCACTAAGAATAATAGTAAATTCTGTAAAGGA
>CAZXVQ010000012.1:0-17129 GCA_964644295.1 uncultured Clostridium sp. | reverse complement strand
TTGGATTTGCAGATGATGTTGTCCCGTCATTTAAATTATATGTAATACTGTAATCGACCAATTTTCTTAAATGTACTGAACCTGTAAATGTTCCGTCTGTATAACTTTCGTATTTAGTAGTATCGGTTTCATCATCTACATTATAAAAGGTTGATGGAAGTGAAACTGTTTCTGTTGAATATAAATATGGAGTATATAGGTCCATTAAATTACTACAGCCAGAAAACATACCGTCCATATCAGTTACATTGCTTGTATCAAAGTTGCTTACATCTAGCTTTGCTAGGCTACTACAGCTAGAAAACATATGAGACATATCCGTTACATTACTTGTATCAAAATTGCTTACATCTAGCTCGGTTAAACTGCTACATACATAAAACATATCAGACATATCTGTTACATTGCTTGTATCAAAATTGCTTACATCTAACTCTGTTAAACTACTGCAGTAACAAAACATCCTAGACATATCTGTTACATTGCTTGTGTTAAAATTGCTTACATCTAGCACGGTTAAACTTCTACAGTAATAAAACATACCAGACATATCTGTTACATTGCTTGTATCAAAATTGCTTACCTCTGGCTCGGTTAAACTGCTACAGCTACCAAACATATACGACATGCCAGTTACATTACTTGTATCAAAGTTGCTTACATCTAGCTTTGCTAGGCTACTACAGCTAGAAAACATATGAGACATATCCGTTACATTACTTGTATCAAAATTGCTTAAATCTAACTCCGTTAAACTACTACAACCAGAAAACATCCAAGGCATATCTGTTACATTACTTGTATCAAAATTGCTTACATCTAGCTCGGTTAAACTTCTACATACATAAAACATATCAGACATATCCATTGTATTACTTGTATCAAATTTACTTACATCTAACTCTGTTAAACTACTACAGTAATAAAACATACTAGACATATCTGTTACATTGCTTGTACCAAATTTGCTTACATCTAGCTCGGTTAAACTACTACACCCCTCAAACATACTTTTCATACTTGTTACATTGCTTGTATCAAATTTGCTTACATCTAGCTCTGTTAAATTACTACAGTAACGAAACATAAATGACATAGTTGTTACATTGCTTGTATCAAAATTGCTTACATCTAGCCTTGCCAAACTATCACAGTCACAGAACATCCTATACATACTTGTTACATTGCTTGTATCAAAATTGCTTACATCTAGCTCTTTCAAGCTACTACACACATCAAACATACTATACATACTTGCTACATTGCTTGTATCAAAATTGCTTACATCTAGCTCTGTTAAACTACTACAGTTATAAAACATATTTGACATGCTTGTTACACTACTTGTGTCAAATTTACTTACATCTAGCTCTGTTAAACTACTACAGTTATAAAACATATATGACATGCTTGTTACATTGCTTGTATCAAATTTGCTTACATCTAGCTCGGTTAAACTACTACAGTTATAAAACATATTTGACATGTTTCTTACACTACTTGTATTTAAATAATTCAAATTATTTATAGCACTAAGGTTTGACATTTCTTTAAACATGCTTGATGAGTTCTGAGGTGCATAAACTTCATTTGCAAAGGTTATTGTAATTATATTTTCTTTTCCGACCGTTGTATAATAATCATTCAATGATGATTTATCTATTGTTCCAATTCCATCAGTACTTGTTATTGTTATCTCTCCTGTTTCGCCATCAAAGCTTGCCACTACATTTGTTCCAACTGAAGTTGTGTCTGTAGCTAATGCTAATATGGTTTCATTGGTTTTGGCTACATACTGTGTAACCTCACCTTCTGTTTTTACATTGTTTATAATCACAATTCCAGTAATTGCCACCCATAATAATAAAATTACCGCAATATAATTTTTTAAATATCTCCTTCTATTTCGTTTCATTTTAGGTTACTTCCCCCTTATCTAAAATTCACTATTCTTATGCAAAAACCTAGTACTCAAGAATATAATATCATTTATAAATTTTTTTATCAAGATATTTATATCCCCTATACAAAGCAGAAATTTACCTCCAAAAATATTTTTACACTTGTAAAAAATATCAAAAATGTGTATTTATTGCACTTTTGCAATACGGCCCGTTTGCTCAAAGGCAAAAAATTTAAGCAAATTTTACCATATATTATTTTTTTGTTACATTTTTGTTGCAGAAATATTGCAAAAAAAAGCAGATACATCAAAGTACCTGCTTTTTTGCTTTTTCCTTCTATTTCAAGATATGCTGGAATCATTGGCCATGTATCAATATCAAACTCTACCTTTCCAGGTTTAATATGGTTCGTGCAAAATTTAGTAAATCGTCTAAATGATTTTCTATTACATCTTTTAGGATTTCTTCGTCAATGTTTTTATAATCATGTACTGCAATATTTCTAAATCCTATCATTTTCTTCATGTTGTCAGACATCTCTTTTGAGATTAATCCATTTTTTCGTAATAATTCAAATGCTTCTCTTTTTTCTTGAGGGATTCCTAGTTTTCTACATGCTACTATATACATGGCAATATCTGTTACCAATTCGCAGCTTCTTTGTAAATTTAAAACAATACTATCCAATCTTCTATAGTCTTCTAAATTCTCTGGATTGTTGTCATATTCTTCATGAATTCTACGAATACATCTTTCAATACTTTCAAATTTATTTAAAATAATTGCCTCATTTTCCATAAATGGTACCTCCATTTTTTACACGTTCTATAACGCTTTTTCTACTCTCGTTTAAATCTAAATATTCGCGAAACATGTCAATCTTATATAAGTCAAATTGATAGCTATCTTCGCAATATTTAACTTCACCGTTTATTAATATTTCATATTTAAAACTGTCAGAAATCTTATCTAAATCTACTAAATCTACATCTTTTTTTATAGTTTCTTCTAATTGTTGTGTTATATCAAAAACTTCTTTTTTTGAAACTTTTCTTTTACTTTTAAAAGCAATATCAATATCACTATCAGGTCTTTGGGTCCCTCTTGCGTAGCTTCCAAACAAAATGACCGCTTCGCAACATAGTTTTTCCTTTAAAATTTCTACTGCTTTTTTTATTTTTTCTTCCATACTTATTACTCCCTATAAATAAGCAACACGCTTTAGTTTTGTGTGTTGCTTATATTATATTACATTTTTTTATAAAAAGGAATAGTTTTTTGGATAGTGTCAAGTTTTTTCGGGGAAATTTTTAAATTTTTTACCTTTTAAAATTTCCTTATTACTTTGTCATAAAAAAGCAGATACGTCAAAGTACCTGCTTTAAATTTGTAATTTGTTGCTACGGTTATATTTCAAAATCTTCATCAAATATTTTTATTTCACGATATTCCGTTAAATTAAATTCCCCATTATTCTTCTGAGATATTGCTATCTGCAAAAGCCTCATCTCCAGATCCTTGCAATTTTTCTGCCCTGTCTGCTGCAATTAAATTGTCTATCATTTCGTCAAGATTTCCGTTTAAGAAGTCCTCTATTTGATATATGCTAAGTCCAATTCTGTGGTCTGTAATACGCCCTTGTGGGTAATTGTATGTACGTATTTTTTCGCTTCTATCTCCGCTTCCAACCTGACTTTTTCTCTCGTTTGCAAGCTTAGAATCTTGTTCTTGCTTTTTCTTTTCGTAAAGTCTAGATTTTAGCAATCTCATTGCATATTCTCTGTTTTGTGTTTGTGAACGCTCTGTTTGACATTCTGCTATTGTCCCTGTTGGAATATGTATTAGTCTTACTGCAGATGAAGTTTTGTTTACGTGCTGTCCTCCTGCACCAGATGCTCTAAATACTTCTAGTTTTATATCTGAAGGATTTATTTCTATTTCTACATCATCTACTACTGGTAAAACAGCTACTGTTGCTGTTGATGTATGAATTCTTCCACTTGCTTCTGTTTCTGGAACTCTTTGAACCCTATGCACTCCACTTTCAAATTTTAACCTGCTATAAGCTCCTTTTCCTGTAACCATAAACGATATTTCTTTATATCCGCCAAGTCCTGTTTCGTTTTCGTTTAATACTTCTATTTTCCAGTGTTTTCTCTCTGCATACATTGAGTACATTCTAAATAATGTTCC
The DNA here is from genome assembly GCA_964644295.1 of uncultured Clostridium sp. Lineage (GTDB taxonomy): Bacteria > Bacillota > Clostridia > TANB77 > CAG-508 > CAG-245. The sequence continues at coordinate 13,032 of CAZXVQ010000012.1, read as the reverse complement.
CGCAAATAGTGCAGCTTCGTCTCCTCCTGCTCCGCCTCTTATTTCGCAGATTATGTTCTTGTCATCATCCGGGTCTTTGGGAATAAGCAATATTTTTAGCTCTTCTTCTATTTTAGGCAATTGTTCTCTTGCTTGTCTTGCCTCTTCTGTGGCAAGCTCTCTCATCTCTGGGTCAGCCATCATTTCTTCTGCTTCTTCTAGGTCATTTTTTACTTTTTTATACTCCTTGTATTTAAGTACCACCTCTTCTATTTCCGCATGTTCCTTCATGTATGCTGTCCATTCATTTGTTTTTGCAATTACCTCTGGGTCTGCAATTTTATTATTAAGCTCCTCATACCTTTTTTCTACTGCCTCTAACTTTTGAAACATAAAACTTCTCCTTTTCTAATTTGCTGTTTTTCTATTTTACCACAAAACATTTGCATTTTCCACTATTTGTTAACATTTTGTGGATTTAGCTCCACATAATTATAATTGATTTTTAAATTGTCTAGTATTTCTTGCTCTCTATTACTACATGTAAATATTATAGTTTGGTGTTCCTTTAAGGTTTCTGATAAATATTTCAAAACATTTTCTAATCTTTGGTTATCAAAATATGCAAAACTTTCGTCTAATATAATTGGCAACGTTTCCTCTGATAAATCGTTTATCATTGATAATCTTAATGCTAAATATAGTTGGTCGATTGTTCCTAAACTTAATTTTCCCGCTTCTATGTACTCGCCTCTATTATTTTCTACTATCATTCCATTTTCGTCATTTATTGTTACCTTATTGTATTTGGAATTAGAAATCTTTTCTATGCTTGACGATAGGCTTTTTGTAAATTTCGGCGTTATTGTATTTTTCATTTCTTCATATGCTTCTTGTAAGTTTTCTATTGCAATATTTATTATTTCTTCCCTATTTTTTAGTTGTTCTTTCTTTTCGTAATTAAGTTCCAATTTTTCTTTTAGGCTTACTATATTATCGATCTGTGGAATTATTGTTTTTTCTTCTATTTCAAGTCCTTTTAGTTTTATTTTTAGGTCGTTTAAACTGTTTTCTACTAAACTTAGCTGTTCTGCATTTTCTTTACTACGTTTTAAGATTGTTTCTAATTTTTCTGCATCTATTTTATTTTGATATTTGCTTATTATGTTTTGTTCTTTGCTTTCTTGCATGCCCACTAATTTTTCTTCTAAAACTTGTAGATTTTTTTGTAATTCCTCATTATTTTTTTCTAATAATATTATTTGCCCTTTTAGCATTGAACTATTGTTGTTTAGCTGTTTTTCTAGTTCTTTACTTTGTTCTAATTCTTGTAATTTTGAATTTATTTTTTCTGTTATTTCACTTTTGCTTTTTTCTAGCTCTTGTAATTTTATTTTACTTTGATTAAGCTCTTTTTGAATTTTGCTTTTGTTTTCGCTTTCTTCCTTTTTTTGATTTTTGATTTTATTTATTGCAAGGGCTATATTTATTGCAAATAATATTGCTGTAATTCCTGTTAAAATATAGTTTTTTATTACAGTTACACTAGCTATTGCAAGTATTATAAGAAGTACTCCTATAATAATGTAAACAGCATTTGATTTTGCAGTATTTTTTTCTTTATCTGTATCGGTTTCGGCATCTTCGTTAGGAGTTTGAATATTCGCTAAGTTTTGTTCTATTGTTTCTTGTTCTTTTTTATATTCTTCTATTTCTTTGCTTTTTTTATTTATGTTTTGCTCTACTTCATTTATTTTTCTTTGTTCTTCCTCTTGATTTTCTTGTAGCGACTGCATTTTTATGGTGTTTTCTTTTTGATTGTTTTGATTTATTGCTATTTCTTTTTTACTGCTTTGCTCTTCTTCTACTGAATTTTTTAGTTGTGTTAATATTTCTTTTTCTTGCTCTAATTCTTTAATCTTTGTATTTATTTCTTCTTTTTCTGTGTCTATATCATATTTTTTGTTTTTATATGGTTTTATTTCTTCTATTTTTTTATTTAACTCTAAAATTTCTTTTTCTATTATGTTTATTGGTTTTTGAGTAGTTTTGCTAGTACCAATTTCATCTCTTATTTTTTCCTGTAATTTTGCCTGTGCTTTTTTGTAAGATACATTATCTTCTCCAGTTCCAGCTAAATTTGCTATTTTTTGAATTAATATGTTTTGCTCTTTTTCTTCTAACTTAACTGCTTGTTGCATAGAAACAACAGTTGATAAATATGTTTGTTTATCAACTCCTGTTTGCTCTTGAAAAAACTTGCTCCCATCTTTTTTATCAACATCAAATTTGCTTGTTATTTCTTCTAATTTTCCGTTGTATATTTTTGGATTCTTTTTGTTAAAATCTCTAAATACTTCGTACTGTTCGTTGTTGTCTAGTTTGTAGCTAATTCTTCCAGAAAACTCAGCACTGTTCCATGGCTTGTATTTTTCGTAATCTGATATGTCTTTCCCATCTTTATTTTTAGAGATTCCATATAATGTATTTACAATATAACTAAGCATTGTGGATTTTCCACTCTCGTTTTTTCCATATACAATGTTAATGCCTTCTTTAAAATCTATGTCTTTGTTTTCTATATTTCCATATCCATTTATTTTTATATTAGTTATTCTCAATCGAATTCACCTTATATAATATATTTAGGTTTTTGTACGGTTCTACCCATAAACCTTTAGCCTAAAATCTCCATGCCTACTGCAAATGCCTGTAGTAGTTTTTGTTTTTCTTCTTCGTCTGCATTTGCTGTTTTTTCTAGGATATTTTTTGCAAACAATCCTTTTAGGCTTGCCTGTTTTGCAATTTCTTCTATTTCGTATTTGGGCTCAGTATGGTCTCTTACTCTAATTACATTTTGTTGCTGTTGCAATTTTAAAATATTATCTTCGTCTATTTCAAAATTTGCTTTTCCCTGTAGCACAATTTTATAGTACTTGTCCTCATCTAGTTGCGTATTGTTGATATTTTCGATTAAATCTTCTTCCGAGTTACAGCTACTTACATTTATTACTTTTTCCTCAAAAGTTTTTGCCTGCATTGGAATAAATTTTAAGTCTAATTTTTTTGTTTGCTCATTTATATTTCCCTCTATAATTCCTCTTGCTCCAAGTTCATCAAACCCAAGAGAAACAGTAGACCCCGGATATACAATTCTTTGATTTTCGTAATCATTATAGCTTTTTTTATGAATGTGCCCTAAAGCAATATAGTCAAATTCCATATTTTTTAGTTGTCTAGATGATAGTGCATTATACTCTTGTGCCTCATCCTTTGCCCCGTCTAAACTTCCATGTGTTATTAAAATATTTATTTTTGACTTATTTTTTATTTCTATATTTTCGTATTGATTTTTCATGTAAAAGTCGTTAAATCCATAGCCATATATGTCTATATCGCTATTTTCTACACATTCAAGTTGAGATGTAAAAATATGAACGTTTTTGTTCCAGCTAAACTGCTTATAAAATGAATTTTTTATATATGGGTCATGGTTTCCTGGTGTAATAAATATGTGCGTATTTTCTATCTCTTTAAATAGATTATTTATATATTCTATTGTGGATTTTCTAATGTATTCTTGTTCGTATAGATCTCCTGCAATAAAAAAATATGGAATATTATTTTCCTTAATATATTCCACTATATTTCTCATTACTTGCCTTTGTTCCATTCTTCTTTCTTGTGCAAGCACTGGGTTTGCAGCCAAAGTTGCAAATGGACTATCTAAATGCATGTCTGCCATATGAATAAATTTCATAAAATCACTTCTCTTTTTTAAATTATATCTTTTTTATATCATACCTTTTGCATAAAGTCAATACTTTTTCGAACATTTGTTTATAAAATTTTTCTAAAAAAATAGAAGCCATTTAAAGCTTCTATTCATCTAATGGTCCAAATAGTTCATCAAATTTTGCCTCTAATTCTTCTTGAAGGTCTTTGGTAAACAGGTCATCTTCTTCAGAATTTTCCTCCATTGGAAGCACTGGGGCATTGTCCCTTTTTACCGGCTCATTTTTAGGAAGTTCTTCTACTGGTTCTTGCATTACGCTTGAAGAATTTACTGTTTCCTTTACTTCAGTGTCTTCATCTTCAAATAAATCATCTAACGATTCTACTTTTAGGTCTTGTGTATTCTGATGTTCTTGGTTTGCCACATATGGATTTGCTGGGTTGAATTTTCTCCATTCTCCTCGCTCGCCTCCATTAAATTCGTTGTGATTTAATGTAAATTCATCTAATTTTCTTGCCATTGGCCTAGTAAAATAATAGTATTTTTTTGCTTGAATTGGTTTTAAGCCTTTTTCAAATATAATACATAAATCATTGTCCATTCTTCTTAGCTCGTCAGGTGTCATTAATGCTCTTCCCATTACCTGATCAGATGTACTATAGCCCTGCCTTGCATATTCCTTGTCTCTATTTGTTGATTTTGTGTCTCTTATTATGGTTTTTTCTCCTAATTGTTTAGAAAAGTATTCTACTGTTTTGAATGAGTTACTTCCTAAAAATACGTGTGTATCACAGTTACCAATTATGGTTTCGTATGATTTTTCATATACTGCTTCTAATTGGTCTAGGTTTTGCAATATAACGCTAAATGAAATTCCTCTACTCCTGCTTGTTGAGATTTTTTTATCAAAGTCTGGTATTTGTCCAATGTTTGCAAACTCATCGCAAATAAAATATGTTGGTGTTTTTAATTTTCCTCCATTTTCGTCTGCATAATTATATAATTGTTGTATCATTTGAGAGAAGAATATTGTTAACAAGAAATTATATGCCGTGTGCGTGTCTGACGAAATTACGTATACTGCAGTTTTGTGGTTAGCAATGTCTTCGAAGTTTATTGTGTTTGTTGATGTTACCTCTGCTATTTCCTGCGAGTCAAACTTTCCTAGCTTAGATTGTAGTGTGCTTAATATTGAACTATATGTTTTGTCTGAGGCTAGCTCGATTGATTTAAAGTTTGTTCTTGCTGGGTGGTCATATGGTAACTCGTTTATTAATTCTGCAAGCAAGTTGTTTCCGCTGTTGTTATTAGCAGACCTTACAAGTTCTGCACATGATGCTAGGTTTCTTTCCTCGTCCGGCCTTGTTGAAATTAAGTAGTATATAAGTGATTTTAATAACATTTCTGCGTTATCGTCCCAGAATGGGTCTGTGCCTTTTCCTTCGCCCTCTTGTCCCTTAACTATGGTATGTGCAATTACATCTACGTCAACCTCGCTGGTAATGTGCATTAAAGGGTTGTATCCATCACTATTTGCTGGATTTACTAGGTTTAGAACTCTTATATCGTAGCCATTCTTTTTTAAGAAGCCTGCTGTTTTGTCATAAAGCTCTCCTTTTGGGTCTGTAAACACATATGAACCTAACATTTGATAAGCGTTAGGTATAGAGTATGATGCAGATTTACCAGAACCAGAGCCTCCGACAACAAGGACATTTATATTTCCTCTCTTATCTACTGGCAAGTAGTTGTTCTCTGCTAAAATTATTCCTTTATTTTTACTTAAAATTTTATATTGTTCTCCGCCTCTGCTCCAGTCACTTGAACCGTTTTCTATGTCTTTGTAGTCATTTTTTGAGTGAGATTTTATAAGTCCTATTACAATTAAAACCAAATATATAATTATATACCATAGGGTTGTTTTTCCAAACATTTCTATATTGTCGCTGTTAAATGCTCTTATTATTCCTGTAAAAGTTTTTATTTCTTCTACTGCTTTTGGTATAAATGTAGTAAGTGAGAAATTGCCTTCTACAAAGCTTTGGTTAATTGCAACTGCTATAGGCGCAATTAATACTATTTCTAGAACTACCCACAGTACTAGAAATAGTATTAAAAATTTTTTATTATCTTTTAACGTTTTTTCGACTTTATAATTCATACACCTTCACCTTTTCTTGTGTTTTTTTAGTAACTGTTATTTGTTAGGTTCTTCTTCCTTAATAACAGTTTTTTCTAATTTTAATATAATTGGATTTTCCCCTATTTCTGCATCTTTATTGGGATTGACTAATAGTTTTATAGTATTTGTTGAATCTACTTCTTTTACTTTATTGTTTTTATCAAATTTTAAGTTTATGTAATTAAACGCTCCTGTTCTATATTCTGAGCCACCATTTGTTTGCTCTGTTTCATTATAATTCATTTGGAATCCCCCTTATTTACTATCTTGTCGCACTTCAAATGCGAAATAAGATTTGTATGGTTTTAATTTACACTTTCCTTTAATTTCATTCGTGCTTTTATCGAAGTATAAAATTGGCTTAACTTCTTCTCCTGTTTCTGGATCTATTATTGTTATTGGTCTTTGCAAATTAGGTGTATAGTTTATGTCTTTATACTCTGTTTCTTTGTCCGAATACAAAGTATTAAACTTTGCAGGCATAGGCTTTCTTGATATTTTTACTTCATCGTTTCCCAAAAGGCCACTATTAACTACAACTCTATCTTTTCCAAAAGATAGAATTATTAACTGGTTTCCATTTTCTTGTGGAGCATCTACAAAAAATGTTTTTCTTGTATTCTCCCCGACTATTTCCTGTCTACATTTTAGTCGTTCTAACGTAAATTTTGGTGCTTCCTCATTTCTATTTACTCTGTAGATTACCGTGTTTACGTTTTGTGGATCTGTTATGCTAAAGTGCTTGCCTTGTACTTGGTCCATTTACTACACCTCTTTCTATATGAAATGTGCTTTCATATTTTTTCCTATGCATACTCCTTTATTATAAACCATTTTATGGAATATGTCAATATTTTTATGTTATCCGTATTGCCCTAAAATGTGCAATTATACTGCTCTGGGATTAAAATGCGATATTTTCTTAATTTCTTTGTATAATTCTTTTTCCTTTTCTGACATGCTTTTAGGAACCATTATTTTTACTTTTACTATAAAATCTCCTCTTCCTTTTTTGCTATCCTTATATCCTTTTTTTTCTATTTTTATTTCTTCGTCTGTTTCTATTCCTTGTGGTATATATACCCCAAGTGTTTCATCTATTGCATTAATGTTTACCTTTGTGCCCAAAACCGCTTCCCATGGGCTAATATTTAGTTCTGTATATATGTCTGTGCCTAGTAATTTGTATTGATTATTTTGAGATACTTTTATTTTTATTAGTAAATCTCCATTTTTTCCTCCGTTTTTCCCCGGAGCTCCTTGTCCAATTAATCTAATTTTTTCTCCATCTCTTATTCCGGCAGGAATATTTACTTCAAACTTTTTCATTTTTCCTTCCACTGTTCGAAGCGAAATGGTTTTTGTTAATCCAAAAAATCCTTCTTCAATTGATATTTGGATTTCAGTTTCCACATTTTCTCCTTGTGTTGCAATCTTTTCCTTTTTGCTTTTTGGAGCGACCTGTTCATCTTCTCCTTTTTCTTTTATTCCAAATAATATTTCTAAAAGTTCTGTTCTTGTGCTCGTGTGTTTTTTTGCGTTTGCCCTCTTTGCTTTGTTTTTTCTTCTTCCAACATAATTATTCCACATTCTATCGTATTTTTTTCTTGTTGACGCATTTAACAATGTGTTGTATGCTTCGTTTATATCTTTAAATCGTTCTTCTGCTGATTTATCTCCTACATTTACATCAGGATGATATTTTTTTGCTTGCTCTCTGTATGCAATTTTTATTTCTTCTATATTTACTTTACTGGTCTCTAGCCCCAGTATTTTGTAGTAGTCCTTAAAAATCATTTAACATCCTCCAACATCATGGTGACAGCATTATATCACACTTTTACCACATTTGGAATAACAAATTAAAAATTTGTGCAATTTTGTGGCAAATCGACCAATAGTTACATTACTATTGGTCGAAGCTTGTAATTTTTTCTTTTAAGAACCTATCACTTGTAGCAATTTGTTGCGCGTTTCTATGCTGTTTGGATGTATTAATTTGCCTTTTTTTATTAAGGCTATTATATTTGATTCTATTATGTAAAGTACCGTTTTATCTATATTCTTCCTTGCTAAATCACGCTCATATTGTATGTTATATTCTTCTTGCTTTCTGTTTAATTCTACTTTATCAGAAACATAAACTATCTTCGCAAGCATATCCATTTCCGGTGATGTTGTTGTATGGTATTCTATCGCCTTTTGTATTTGTGTACTTACTCCATACTTTTTCTTGGCAATGTCTGCTCCTATTTTTCCATGCAATAATTGTGTGTTTATTCGTTCCACATCGTCTATTTGTATTCCATTTTCCTTAACATAATTAAGCATTTCTTCTGGTGACATTTCTTTTGCAATATCATGAAGAAGTCCCGCAAGCTTTGCTGTTTCTACATCCACATTATAAATTTGTGCAAGACTTTGCGCCATTTCCATTACTCCTATTGAGTGAATATATCTCTTTTCTGATAATGTTTTCTTTAATTCGTTTTTTATTTCTTCTATTAATTCCATTTCTACTTATCTCCCATATACTTTTTTTAGTTTTCCAAAATACTATTTGCAATTTCTTTAAAATTCATTGAATTTGACGCCTTTACTAGAACAACGTCACCAACTGCTAGTATCTTTTTTATCTTTTCTATTGCCTCTCTGTTTTCTTCAAAGGTATATACATGCTTTGTGCCATTTTGTTTGGCTGTTTCTGCAAGATTTTTTGCTTCTTTTCCGACTGTAATCAAAATGTCAATTTTATTTTCAGCAACTGCTTTACCTACATTTTCGTGCAGTTCTTTAGAAAATTTACCAAGTTCTAACATATCTCCTAAAACAGCTATTTTTCGAGTTCCTTCTGAATTTTTTAGGTATTCAACAGCAGATTTCATAGAGTCGTAATTTGCGTTATAGCAGTCATTTATAACGGTGTAACCCGCTTCTGTTTTTTGTATATCTAATCTCATTTTACTTAACTCAAATTTTTTTATACCTTCTTTTATTTTTTCCATTGGTATATTCAATAATTGACCAACACTTATTGCAGCTAAACTGTTGTATACAAAGGCTTCGCCTCCAACGGGAACATCAATTTTTGTGCCAGCCAAATTATATGTACTTCCACTTTCATTGTATTCCACATTTTCTGCCATGTGTGTGCTTTTATTGTATATTCCATATGTTATAACATTATATTTTGTTTGTTCAGCCTGCCATTTATGTAGCAAATCATTGTCATTGTTTATTACAACATGGCCCTCTTTTGAAAGCCCCTCAAGTATTTCTAGCTTTGCCTTTAATATGTTTTCTCTTGAACCCAAATTTCCAATGTGAGCAGTTCCTACATTTGTAATTACGGCAATAGTCGGCCTTGCAATATTAGTTAGTTTAGAAATTTCCCCAAAGTGATTCATTCCCATCTCAACTACTAGTGCTTCTTCGTTTTTTAAGCCCAGTATTGTCATTGGCATTCCAATATGATTGTTCATGTTTCCCTGAGTTTTTAGTGCTTTGTATTTTTGCGATACTACACTATAAATTATATCTTTTGTGCTAGTTTTTCCAACACTTCCTGTTATTGCAATTACGGGAATTTTGTACATATTTCTTTTTAGGCTTGCAATCTTTCCCACAGCTTCTACTGTGTCCTCTACCTGTATAACAAATTTACCTTCTAGGTGTTTAATTTCTATTCCGTCCATTCTATTTATTATGCAACCTTTTGCTCCCTGCGAAATTGCCTCTTCATAGAATTTACTTCCGTCAAATTTTTCTCCTTTAAATCCTATGTATATATCGCCTTTTTTTATTTCTTTTGTATTTTTGCAAAAGGTTTCACATTCTTCTTCTTTGTTTCCATATAAAAGCGTTCCGCCTGTTACATTTAATATGTCCTGTACAGTAATGTTTTTCATGATAAATCTCTTCCTTTCTTGTTTTACATGCCCTAAATCTCCGGCAAAAATTAGCTGTCTATTCATGCTTTGTCATATTATATGCCAGTATATTTTTTTTTGCAATGCTGTTCTATTAAAAGATGGTGGCAATTTTTTTAATTGACACCATCTAATTTTTAACAATCCATCTATATTTAGTTTTCAAAATCATCAGGATTGAATTTTTCAATTTTAGATAATAGCGTATTGTCATATCTTTTATCAAAAGATATATCATCTCCAAGCCAATCGGGCTTTTCAAAATGCTCTGCCGACTCTACATCTTGGAATTCAACTTCAGCAAAAATCAACCCCTCAAGATTTCCATGAAAAATATCTAATTCAACTTTTAAATCATTTTCCAGTTTTATTTTATATCTTGTTTTTATAATCATATTATTTTCTACTTTATTAAATAAAATTTTATAGTTTTCTTCTGTTAACGGCATTTCATATTCTATGTTTTGAATTGCAGATTTTTCTTTTACATTAGTGTCTTTCCATTTATAGTTTAATGTATAATTATTGTCCGCCTTTCTAATTCTAACTGTAGGTTTAATGCACAAATATCCTTGTTCGATTTCATTTTTTTCATACTTTTCTAAATTTTCTGGCAGCTTTACTACCTTAAACTTTCTTTCAATTTCCATTTAACAACTCTCTTTCATCACAATTACAGTTTAACCTAATAGTCGAGGTATCTTTTCCAGTTCCACGTCCTCTTCTCAATGTAATCTTTGCCTTAACCAAATGTAAATTTGATTAATTTTCCAATAATGTCCAATTAAATACTAATTGTTAACGCTGTTTTTAATGGATTATCTGTAGAGTTAAGCAATAGATTACGTGTATATTTTAAAAATTCACTGTATTCTTCCATAAAAGTCGTACTAGAATCATGATAAACTAAAAAATCTGTTATATATGCTTCTATTGGTAGCTCAAAAAAAGCTTGAGCATCAAAACCTTGCCATCCTAGTTTAATATCCTGTAAGAAGTACAACGATTTATCATTTAGTGTTTCCATTTTTTCCGAAGTTGTTTTAGAATTTAACTCATCTAGTACTTTTGTGATTTCCCCAATATCATCTGGTTTGATATACTTCTCATACTGTTCTTTTATTAAATTAATTCCGTATTTAAGTAACATTTCGTCTTTTAGATTAAATCTAACACATTTCTCATCTTCAATTGTTTCTATGTCATATAAATTTTTATCTACCGTTTTAAAAAAATCTTCAATTACTTCCTTATATGTATAATCTCTTCCTTCGATACTCGCCACAACTTCCCTAGCAATTCCAAAATCCAAATATTTACTCATTGTTAATATCCTCCTTTTAAAATTAATAATTTTTAATTTTATTTATAAATCTTTTTTGTTCCTTCACCCCATTTCTTTTCTTAATTACATGTGGTTTTCTGTTCGGCAATATCTTTGCGTAAATTAATTCCAAATTTTCTTTTTTATTTTGGATAAGGATATTATATCAAATTGGTAACTCTTATTCAATTTTTTTCTAAAATTTTTGTTGCATTTCAAATGAAACCTTGGGTAAAAATTGCATTAAAATATGGTGCAAAATTTATAATCGGCACCATATTGTTCTTTAGATAAATATATATTTGGTGGAGTCGGTTGGATTTACACCAACTTAGCTAATATTACAAATATTAACTGTTTTATTCCATATAACTACAACCCCATATTATCCCTTTTTTGGTATAATAATTGCCAATGGATCATCTTGATGTTTTCCAGAATATACTTGTGCTCTTTCAAGCATAGTAGGAGTATATACCATAATGTCATCAGGCATTCTAGTTCTTAAAAACATGCCAACAACTGCTTCACTTGAAGCAATAACCTTTGAACGTTCTTCAATTTTTTCTAAGTTCCAGCCAAATAATTCATAAAATTTTTTTCCTCTTTCGATAATTCGTTTTAAAATAATCTCATCAACAGGCAACGGGTTTATTACTACTCCATGATATCCTATAACATCCATTAATTCTGGAAATTCCTCACTTAGTAAAGAAAACTCCATATTTTTGGGGACATACTTCTTAAAATTTTCCACGTTTTTACCTAAATCGTCCAGCATACTCATAGTTTTCTCTGGTTGTTCAAGAGCCACATCAAAAAAAATTGCTTTGGGATTATTACATTTATACCCTAATTTTCTGGTTTCTTCTGTTATTTCTATAAGATTTTTTATTCCTGTTTTAGTGGTATTACCTACATCGTCGGTTCTAAACCCAGCCTTACCATTTCCTTTTATGTACGATGGACAAAATAGCGAATAAAACTGTATTTGTTTATTATTGGAAAAAATATTGCATAGCTTCTTAGTTACCAATTTACTTCTCCACCCTATAGTTTCAAAAGACTGCAGATATCTAAACCATTTCATAATGTTCTCATCAAATTCTGTATAAATTGCAACATTTTTTAAATCATCAAAATTTTCCCTTGATATTTTTTCACTTTTCAAAAATTCATTTATTTTGCTATTTAAATTGCTAATCATAAACATTTCCTTCTTTTAACCAATTATTCTATAACCTTTGGCATTGGTAATCCAAATTTAACGTGTTTAAATATTTCAATATTTTGTTGTTTGCATAGGTCTGTATATTTATCATCCCAAGATAATCTGAATGCATCTTCTTGTTTTAATCCCAATTTTTTTACCCAAAATAATACGGTTTCCTCTGCAGTTTTTTGCTTACTTTTGTTTTCTATCTCTAGCGCGATACCAAATGGATATTTATCAACAACAATTTCTATGTCTTCATTATAAAAAATGTTCCTATATCTCTCATACGATTCAATATTTTTCATTTTTATAACATTTTCTAATAAAAAAACTAAATTATCCAGCTCCTCAAATTGAAAATTTAATTCTACTTCTTCTTCTTTGTTAACTAAGCCACTTGAAGTGTCTTGTGTCCTTCTTTTCCAACTGATTTTTGATTTAGATTGCTTTGTATTAATGTTTCTAGAACATCTTAGCCTAAATCTGCCATCAATTTCTTTATTATAGAATGAGTTTTCTTTGCAAGGATGGTCATATTGAGTAGTTAATTCATAAAAACATCCATCATATTTTAATTCATCATATTTTTTTAATCTTTCAATTAATTCTTCGTATCTATCAAATCCAAAATAATATCTTTGTTCCTTTTCCATCATTCATTTTCCT
>CAZXVQ010000011.1:14038-17813 GCA_964644295.1 uncultured Clostridium sp. | reverse complement strand
GGTGGCTTAACAAAAGAGGAAATGATAGAAAAAATAAAAATGGAAACACGCAGATATGCCAAAAGGCAGTTAACATGGTTTAGAAAAATAGAAAACATAACCTGGCTAGATGGACAAAATAACATACAGAATAATGTAAAAGCCATTTTGGAGGGAATTGAATAGTGAAGAAAAAAACAAAAAAGGACACAGCTGTAAAAAACAGTAAAAATCCTACAGAGTTTAATGTTTTTGAAGAAGAAAGAAAGAAAAATGCAAAAAATAAAAAGAAGGCAGAAGATGAAATAAAAGCCAAAAAGCCGGCTCGTACGGGCAAAAAGATAAGTAAAGCAAAAGTTGCTATAGCAGTAGTAATTTTGCTACTTGTTATATGTTATTTAGTATATTTTGTTATAAGCTTTATTAAAAATCCAACCAATATTTTTGTTGTAACAAATGGGGAGCTTGCACAAGAAGAAACAGTAATAGGCTATATTGTAAGAGAAGAAACAGCCGTAAAAGGCGAAAATTACAAAAATGGAATGGTTAAAATAAAAAGCGAAGGAGAAAAAGTTGCAAGTGGAGATTCCATTTTTAGATATTATGCTTCTGGTGAGGAAGATATAAAAAACAAAATAGCTACTATAAATGAAGAAATACAACAAATAATGCAAGAAGAAGAAGGCATATTTTCTGCAGATATAAAATTGATAGATAACCAAATTCAATCTGAGTTAAATGAGTTATATGAGGTAAATTCTATACAAAAAATACAGGAATATAAGAAAAATATAAGTTCTTATATAGATAAAAAAGCAAAAATATCTGGAGAATTAAGCCCATCTGGTTCGTATTTAAAACAGCTTTTAGCACAAAAAGAGGAATATGAAGAAACATTAAGCTCAAATTCAGAGTACATAACAGCACCTGTTAGTGGAGTCGTTTCGTATAGAATAGATGGCTTAGAAGAGGTTTTGAATATAAACAATTTTGAAAGTTTAAATAAGGCCACTTTGGATGAGCTTAATATAAAAACAGGGCAAACAGTGGCAAGTAGCGAGGAAATGGGCAAGGTAATAAATAACTTTTTCTGTTATTTAATATTTAACTCGGACTCAGAAGAGGCAAAAGAGGTACAAACTGGGGATAATTTGCAAATAAGATTAGAAAATTCTAACGTAGTTAAAGCATCCGTTCAAAATATAATTGAGGAAGATGATGGTAGCAAAACAATAACAATAAAAATTACAAATAATGTAGAAGATCTAATTGCTTATAGAAAGATTTCGTTTGATATAATTTGGTGGAGTGCTGAGGGATACAGAATTCCAAATACTGCGTTAAGAGAAGAAAATGGAATAAATTATGTTTTAAGAAACAGAAATGGCTATTACAATAAAATGTATGTAAAAATTTTAAAACAAAATGACGAATATGCTATAGTTCAACAATATGAGACAGAAGAGCTAAAAGAACTGGGCTTTTCGACCACAGATATATACAATATGAAGAATATTGCTTTGTATGATGAAATAGTGTTAAATCCTACAGAGGAACAATTATTACAATAATGTTACAGTTTCTTTAAATTAAAATTACATTTTTAAAAAGCTATTGACAATCCTTTAAAAAAGATAGATACTATAGCTAAGAATTTTATACAAAAGAGATAAATATTAGGAGGTTTATAATGTCAGGAGCAATAATGAATAAAATATGGGGAGCATTTGGAATGGATGCCGAGGAAAACGATGAAGATGAATACGAGGATACTACAGACGTAGTGGAAGATGATGAAGATAATGCAAAGGAAAATAGAATATGGGGAAGACGTAATAGCAAAGTTGTTGCTATGCCTCAAACTCAGCAGGTAAGAATGGTTATATCACAACCAACAACATTTGAACAAGCAGAAGATATATGTGATTTATTAAAACAAAAACAATCCGTAATAGTAAACTTGGAGTATGTTAATAAAGATATTGCAAGAAGAATTATAGATGTTGTTAGTGGAGCTGTTCACGCATTAGATGGGCATATTCAAAAAGTTTCTAATTCAATATTCTTAATTGCACCATATAATTATGAGATAACAAATGAAATGGCAAGAGAAGAGATAAAAAACAAATTATCAGTTTCTTGGCTAAAAAATAGTGGAAACAACTAATTATATGATTAGGAGGAAATCAAAATGATTACACCATTAGATATTGAAAATAAAAAATTTTCAAAACAGATGATGAATGGATATAGCGTGGAAGAAGTAGATAATTTTCTTGACGAATTAACGGCATGCTATGAAAAAATATACAAAGAGAATAACGAAAGCCAAGGGAAAATAGAAGAACTTGAAAACAAGCTAGAACATTATAAATCAATTGAGGGAACACTAAATAACACACTTATAATGGCACAATCAACAGCAGAAAATATAAAAAATGTGGCAAAGCAACAAGCTGACCAAACAATTAGGGAAGCACAAGCAGATGCAAAAGAGTCGCTTGCTAACCTTGAACAGCAAATTACTTTAAAACAAAAAGAGTTAGAAGATTTACAAAAACAATTTGATGTATATAAGGCAAAAATGGAGTCTTTGCTTATATCTCAATTAGAACTAATAAAAGATATAAATAAAGACTAATAAACCTAAGCTACTAAAGTATAATTATATAAACGAACTAAAGATGAAGCGGATTTTAGAACAAATATGTATTCTAAAATTCGCTAAATTTATTTTATATAAATTGCTAAATTAAGTTATAATCTGCATCTTTTGATTGCTTTTGCAAATAAAAACAAGCCAAAAAAATAATTACAAAAAACCAAAATTGTTACAGCACTATTAAATGTATGTTACAATTCGATTATAACACTTGACATATTTAAAAAAACATATAAAATATATGTATAACTATTTAATATGGGAGACACTATGCGAGTAATAAGCGGAACAGCTAGAGGAACAACATTGCACTCTATAGAAGATATAAAAACAAGACCTACTCAAGATAGGGTTAAGGAATCGCTCTTTAACATATTACAAAATAAAATAGAAGAGGCAATTGTATTAGATTTATTTTCTGGTAGTGGAGCAATTGGAATTGAGTTTTTAAGTAGGGGAGCAAAAAAAGCTTATTTATGTGATGTATCTAAACAGGCAGTTCAGATGATTAACAAAAACCTAGAAAGAACAAGGCTTAAAGAACGTGCTAGTGTTTATAACATGGATTACACAGATTGCCTAGAGAACTTAAAAAACATACAGTTTAATATAATATTTTTGGATCCACCATATAAGCAAGATTTTGCAACAGACGCAGTAAAAAGAATTTGCAATATGAACTTATTACAAGAAAACGGGATTATAGTTATAGAAACAGACGAACCCAAAAGAGACAAAAAAATTTTAGAAGAAATGGATATAAAATATAAAATATATGATTTAAGAAAATATGGCAGAGCAACTATAATATTTCTTAAATAAAAAATCGGAAAGGTAAGAGATTAAAATGGAAATATTCAATTTATTAGACACAATTGAGGATATGCTAGAAAGTAGCAAACATATACCATTTTCACACATGGCTATTTTAAATAAAGAGACCTTATTAGAAATAATAAAGGAAATTAGATTAAAATTGCCAGAAGAATTAAAGCAAGCAAAGGTAATAAAAGAAGAACATGATAGAATTATAGAAAAAGCTAACCAAGAGGCTGCAGACATTGTAAAAGAGGCAGAAAATAGAATAATTTCCATGATTGATGAGCATGAAATTACTAAAAAGGCATATGAACA
>CAZXVQ010000011.1:0-14028 GCA_964644295.1 uncultured Clostridium sp. | reverse complement strand
TATCTAATGGAACAAAGGTGTATGCAGACAACATTTTAGCTGGTGTTCAGGTAACATTAGAGGATGCTCTAAAGGTAATAGAAAATAACAGAAAAGAAGTAAAATAGAGTTTTATAGCATATAAATTTGTAAATTAATTTACTTATTTATATGCTATTTTAAAATTTTTAAAAATTCTATATACTTTTTTTATTTTTTGATATAGAATGTTAATGTAAATTAATGGATTAAATTCTAACTGCGTGCTAGAAAGGAATGAATATAAAATGGCAAAAAGGGGTAGAAAGAAAAAGAAACAGGTAAATAAAAATGTTGTTGTTGCAATAATGGTAATAGCAAGCTTTTTATTAGCTGCTTTAATATATACACAAGCTGGGTTTGTTGGAGAAATTTTAAGCCCATTTTTAGGGGGCATTTTTGGATACATAAAATATATGCTACCAATTGCTGGACTTGTATTGTCTGTATATATTGCATATCAAGGGAAACTTTCGTGGGCAGCAAAAACCACACAGTTTCTTACAATGATTTTATGTATAGCTATAATAATGAATGTGTATGAAATTTATCAAGGAAATGTAGACATACAAGGCAGAAATTTTGAAGATATAATTCAACAGTTTTTTGTGTTAGGAAAAACTGGAGTTGGTGGCGGAGCAATTGGAGCTATAGTTACAATGCCATTAATAAGCTTGCTTGGAAAAGTTGGAACAATAATTATTGCAGTAGGTGGAATTATTGCTTTAGCTATTTCTATGTTTGGAATAGATATAGTAGGTGGAATTTCCGAATTTATAGACGGAAATGCAAGAAGAAATGAAGAAAAGAAAAATAAGAAAGAATCTTCTGAGGATAATGTAATAGAACAAGAGAATAAAAAAGAAACTAGAAAAGAAAGAAAATTAAGAGAAAAACTGGAAAGAGAAAAAGCAGCATTAGATGTAGAGCAATTGCAAATTAATCTTAATGGAAAAGAACCAGAAGAATCAAAATTGTTTAATTTTGAAAAAACATCTAAAGCTAAAAAGGCCGGAAAAAGGGAAGATGAAGCCACATCAAATGGTCAATCTCCAGAATTTATAGAAGATTCGCTATTTAAGAAACAAGAAGAAGAAAAAGAAGACAAAACAAGAGAAGTTTTGCAATTAGAGCATACTCTTATGGTGGAGGATGAAAGTTACGAATTTCCGCCACTTACGTTGCTTAGCGAGGGAGAGTCAAAAGGACAAAAGGGAAGCAAAAGAGCTTTAACAGATACAGCCTCAAAACTACAAAAAACTTTATACAGTTTTGGAGTTTCTGCAAAGGTAGAAAATGTTTCTGTTGGACCTGCAATTACAAGGTATGAGTTAAAACCAGCCGAAGGTGTACGCGTAAGTAAAATTGCGGGCTTGGCAGATGACATAGCTTTAAATCTTGCTGCTAAAACCATAAGAATAGAAGCACCAATTCCTGGCAAACAAGCAGTAGGAATAGAAATTCCAAACGAGGAAAGCCAAATAGTGCCAATTAGAGACATATTAGATACAGACCTTTTTAGAAACCACAAGTCTAAACTTGCTTTTGCACTTGGAAAAGACGTTTCTGGAGAAGAAGTTGTAACAGATATATCTAAAATGCCACATGTTATGATTGCTGGTGCAACAGGCTCTGGAAAGAGTGTATGTATAAACACACTAATTGCAAGTATTATATATAAGGCTAAGCCAAGCGAGGTAAAACTTATAATGGTAGACCCTAAAATAGTAGAGCTGTCTGTATATAATGGAATACCACATTTGCTAATTCCGGTAGTAACAGACCCTAAAAAAGCAGCAGGCGCACTAGCATGGGCTGTACAGGAAATGGAAAATAGATACACAATGTTTGCAGCAAAAGGAACTAGAGACCTAAAAGGATATAACGAATTAATAGAGCAAGAAAATAATTTTGGAAAATTGCCACACATAGTTATAATAATTGATGAGCTTGCAGATTTAATGATGGTTGCAAAAGGAGATGTTGAAGATGCAATATGTAGACTTGCACAAAAGGCAAGGGCTGCAGGAATGCACTTAGTAGTTGCAACGCAACGTCCATCTGTAGATGTAATTACAGGTTTAATTAAAGCAAACATACCATCTAGAATTGCGTTTGCTGTTTCATCACAAGTAGACTCTAGAACAATATTAGACCAGGTAGGTGCAGAAAAATTGCTTGGTAAGGGAGACATGCTATTTTATCCATCTGGAGCTCCGAAGCCTGTTAGAATTCAAGGGGCTTTCATCTCGGATAAAGAGGTAGAAAAAATTGTTGATTTTGTAAAGGCAAATGGGGAAACAACCTACAGAGAAGATATAACAGCATATATAGAAAAAGCAAATACAACAGATAAAGAGATAGATGATGGAGCACTAGAAGATGACGATACAGACGCACTTTTAAATGATGCAATTGAAATGGTAATAGAGTCTGGGCAAGCTTCTACCTCTATGATACAAAGAAGACTAAAAGTTGGCTATGCAAGAGCCGGCAGAATAATAGATCAAATGGAGGAAAGAGGTATAATTTCTGGCTACCAAGGAAGTAAACCACGAGAAGTGCTTATGACTAAAGAACGTTGGGAGGAGCTAAATTCTTAAAGTACTAAAGAAGGAGATTGTATGGGGGTATTTTCAAAAACTAACTCTAGTGAGTATAATAATGAATTAGAAGAAATATTAGAGACTAAGCCTTTTGATATATCGGTAAAAAATTTATTACTTAGCACATTATATAAAATAGAGGCGGCATACAATGACTATAAAACAGTAAAAGTAAATGCCGACTCAAAAGAAGAATTTATACAAAAGATTTTATATATTATAAAAGAAGAATGTAGCAAGATAAAAATTGTTACACCACAAACACCAGAAAGCAAGCCTCTGGAAGACGAAAAGTTAATATGCAAAATAGACCCAGACAGAGGCTTTATTTTGGTATACGCAAATGAGACCGATTTGTTATATGCACTAATGAAAATGTATGTAATGCAAAAGTTTACTACAGAAAACGATAAAGGTGAGCAATCATATTACAAACTAGCAATACAAGAATTTATTTTAAATGCAAAAGCAATAAACGGAATTGAGCCAATTCGAGACTTTGATGGCTGGTCATGGAATAATAATTTTAAAAATCCAGAAGACATAGAATATAATTTAATATATCAAGATTTGTTAATGACAGATACGAACTTAGAAGATGAAAAAAGCTTTATAGAGAATTTTGAGCAAGCTGTAATTAATCCGTACACTTTTGAAAAGAACATTTACACAATTATATTAGCAATGGTGGCTGAAAAAAATAGAGATATTAAAGAGAAAATTCAAGAAGAATGTCAAAAAAGACTTGAAACAATAGAGCTTATGAACAGCAAAACAACTTTTTTAAATAAAGTTACAGAAGAAAAAAAGAAAATAACAAAAGAAATAAAAGAAATAGATGAAAAGCTAAATGATAAAGAAAAATTAAAAAGAGAATACATAAAAAGAAATGAAAAGCTAAGTAACAACGAAAAAATATTTAGTTTAAGGTATTTGGTGCAAATACTAAAGAAAGAAAGAGATAAAAAGCTAGAGGAATTAAGACAAAGAAATAAATTATTAGAGCCAATGGAATTTGTAAAGCAAAAAAATATGCTAGAAAATGAGCATAAAATGCTGGAAGATGTACTAAAAATGCTCAAAAACAAAGAATTCAAGAAACAAACTCTAATAGATACACAAGCAGAGTTAATACAGTCTTTTAAAAAGCAGGTTGAGGACATTCATGATAAAGATTTACTAGATTTGGCAATACTCAAATTTAGATATTATTGCTTGCTTCAAATGCCTGATGGCAAAATAATTGGAGACAATCCAAAACTTGAACCATTAATTGAAGAAACAATAAATACCATTATAGATAATAGTATAGACGCAGGTTTGATAACCAATTTTTCGAATAGTATTAGTGCGTGTTACAGCATATTAAAACATGTTTTCACAACTAAAATAATCGATTTAAAGGAAGTATCTATAAAAATAGAGAAAATAAGAGATGAGAAAAATAAAATAAAAATTGTATTGTATGACGGGCAAGAAGAGGAAGAAACATATATAGAAGAAATAAAAGATTTATCTTTGTTAAATGTAAAACTAAACAAAAAAATAATTTTGTTTAATAAAAAAGCGATAGGCTGAACTTAAGAGGAGGAAAGAAAATGAATATAACTTTTTTGGGAGCTACAAAAACAGTAACAGGGTCAAACTTTTTAGTAGAAGCAGCTGGCAAAAAATTTTTGGTGGATTGTGGCATGTACCAGGGAAAAGCAACAGATGAACTAGAAAACGAAGCTCCGTTTTTATACAATCCAGAAGAAATAGATTTTATGCTATTAACACACGCACACATAGACCACTCTGGCAGAATTCCTAAACTATATAATGAAGGATTTAGAGGACCAATATATGCAACAAAAGCAACATGTGATTTATGTGCAATTATGTTGCCAGATAGTGGGCATATACAAGAACAAGAAAATCAATGGAAAAACAAAAAAAGAATTAGAAAAGGTCAAAATGCAATACCTCCACTATACACAGCAGAAGATGCGCAAAAATGCTTGGAAATATTTAAACCTATAAAATATGATACAATAATAGACATAGACGAAAATATACATGTTAGATTTAATGATGCAGGCCATATGCTTGGTTCAAGTATTATTGAGGTTTGGGTAAATGAAAATGGAAAAGAAACCAAGGCGGTATTTACAGGAGACTTAGGCAATAACGACCTTCCTATACTTGCCTCGCCAACAATGATAGATGACGCAGACTATTTAATAATGGAATCTACTTATGGAGATAGACTTCATGTTGGAACAGAAAATAAAGCAGAGGTATTTTTAAATATAGTTGCAGAAACATTAGAAAAATCTGGAACAGTTATTATTCCATCATTTGCTGTTGGTAGAACTCAAGAGATATTATGCGAACTAAATATGATAAAAGAGCAAAAGTCAAAAGACGAAAACTTTAAAGAAAAATATAATAAACTTATGAATGTGCCTGTATATGTGGATAGTCCGCTTGCAATTTCTGCAACAGAAGTATTTAAAAAGAACGAAGATTTATTTGATGATGACATAAAACAATTAATAGAAAGAGGAGATAATCCATTAGAATTTCCAGGTTTACAATTTACTAGAACAGCAGACGAATCAAAAGCTCTAAATGAGAATAAGATTCCATCAATTATAATTTCAGCAAGTGGCATGTGCGAAGTTGGAAGAATAAAACATCACTTAAAACACAATATTTGGAACCCAAATAGTACAATATTGTTCGTTGGCTACCAGGCACCGGGAACTCTTGGAAGAATTATAGTAGATGGAGCCAAAAAAGTAAAAATATTTGGAGAAGAGTTTAGTGTAAATGCAAGGGTTGAATATATAGAAGGAGATTCCGGCCATGCAGACCAACAATGGCTACTAAATTTTGTATATTCTTTTATAAAAAAGCCGAAACATATATTTTTGGTACATGGAGAACCAAATGGACAGTTGGTATTAAAAGATAAGATTATAGAAAACACAAAAATTCCTGTAACAATACCAAGTTATGGAGAATGTTACACACTAGACGATAGCTTGGAAGTAACCCAAAAATATCAAGAGCCATTAGACAACAAATTCCTAAGATTGCAAGTACTAGAAAGAATGGAAACATTACAAGAAGAAATAGAAGACATGAAGAACATTGTAAAAGAAGATATATTAAAAAGTGATTCGAGCGATGAGACAATAGAAAAACTAAATCAAAAAGTAAAAGATTTGGAAAGAAAAATAGTAGAAATTATAGAGGGCAAATGAAAGGAGAAACAAATGAATAATAAATTTTTTAATGACGCAGTTATAGGGAATAAAAACATAAGAGCAACTTATAGTAAAAAAGGGGAACTTTTAAGATTATATTACCCACGTGTAGATTTTAAGCAGTTTGTAGACTTTTTCCATGTTGGAGTAAAAATTAATGATTCTGCAATTATATATTTGCATGATGATATAAATAATGTATACAATCAGTATTATACGGAAAACACAAATATTTTAAATACTGAAATAGAAAATACATATTTTAATTTACAAGTAACACAAACAGATTTTGCTATGGTTAAAGACGACTTAATAATTAAAAAATATACTTTTGTAAATAAAAATAAAATTGATTTAACCATAGATTTTATAGCAAGGTCAAAGCTGCTAACTAATCATAATAACATGGTATCTGCAAAAGTAATAAAAAATGGCATAATTCAATATAACCATGACTTTTCTATTTGCACTTTTGCAAAACAAAACATTTTAGGACATAGAATAAATGATGTACAATCATACATTAGAGAGGCAGTATTGCAAGACAAGGATTATATAGGCATGTCCGAAGATTCGGCAGTGAGCTATAGTTTGGGCACGCTAAAACCTGGAGACAAGGCCGAATTTTGCCTGTTCATCTATATGGGAAATAATGCAAATTATAAAAATATAGAAGATTTAGAGCACAAAATAGCAAATTTTGAAAAATTAGATGTAAATAAGGAAAAAGCACAAGTAAACAAATACTGGAAAACATATATCGAAAAACATGATGGGCTTAAGTTAAAAGATGTTGATAGCACAATAGTAAATGATAGAGTAAAAGAAATATATAATAGAACAATTTTATTATTTCCGCTATTATTAAACGAAGAAACAGGCGGAATTTCTGCCACAATGGAAGTTGATGAAAACAGAGAACATAGTGGAAGATATTCTTATTGTTGGCCAAGAGATGCAGTTTTTGTAACTAAAGCATTTGATTATTTAAATATGAAAAAAGAAACCGAAAAATTCTACGACAGTTTTTGCAAAAAAACACAAAGCAAAAATGGAATGTGGGAGCAAAGATTTTATACAGATGGAACACTTGCACCTTGCTGGGGATATCAAATAGATGAAACTGCAAGCGTAATATATGGTGTATATGAACATTACAAAATTTCAAAAGATAATAAATTTTTGTTTAATAATTATAAAATGTGCGAAAATGCCTTGCATTTCTTATTTAAATATTTAGAAAATATATTTGGCGAAAAAGAAGAAACCGACTTAGTAAAAAAGGAAATAGAGGATAAGGTAATACAAACAGGAAAAGAAACGGACAAAATTTATAAACACGCAAGTTATGATTTATGGGAAATGAATGAGGGAGTACATACATATTCTCTAGCAGCTATATATTCGGCATTAGAGGCAATGACAAAAATTTTTGAAGTGGTAGCAGAGAAATATCAAGAAAATAGATTAAAGCTGGAACAAATTGCTAAAGACAAATTAAAAATAGAAAAAGAAATTAGCAACATAAAAAAATATGTTGAGGAAAAACTGTATAATGAACATACAAAAGTGCTTCGCAGAAATACTCAAGACGATAAAATGGATGTAAGCATACTAGGAACAGTATATCCTTTTGAATTACTAACTCCTAAAGAGAAAAAAGTTCAAAATACAGTGGAAAAAATTAATTTAACGTTGCGTACATATACAGGCGGATATTTAAGATTTGAAGAAGATAGTTACATGAATGGGAGCAATCCTTGGCCTGTTGCAACATTATGGATGGCAATGTACTATTTAAAAGCGGGGAATAGAAAAAAAGCATTAGAGTGTTTTAACTTTGTAACAAATAGTGCTACAGAACTGGGCTTTTTGGCAGAACAAGTAGATAATAGAACAATGAAACCAAAATGGATAGTGGGCCTAGGGTGGTCACATGCAATGTATATAATAACTTTAGCAGAAATATTGAAAAAGTAGTCGAAAAATGTTAAAATAGAAAACAGTGAGAATTTAAGGTGGGAGGAAAAAACAATGGCAAAAAAGAATGGTTCAAAAAAGAAAATTGATGGTGCCAAAATTTTTGTAAGAGTAATGTCAGCCTTACTTGCAGGATTAATGTTACTTGCAGGATGTGGAACATTATTGTATTATGTATTAAACTAAAAAGCTTACATAAGAGAAAAGGAGAAGTAAACTATTAAAATGAAGGACATAATAACAACACTAAATGCAAATATAACTGAATATATTACATTATTACAAGAACACCCAATTAATCTAGTATCTCTTGTTTTAGATTTATTAATTGTTATATATTTTTTTGTTAAGGTTTTTAAACTAGCAAAAGACTCTAGAGTAATGCAACTAATAAAAGGAATAGTATTTTTTGTATTAATAACATGGATAAGTGGAATCTTAAATTTAACTATTGTACATTCAATACTTACTGCGTTTTTGCCTTCTGGAGTAATAGCTATAATTGTGATATTTCAGCCAGAAATTAGAAGAGCATTAGAACAATTGGGAACTAATAAATTTACTAATTTTTTTGGAATGAACAAAAGTATAGAAACAAAAACCAGAGAAGATATATACAAAATTGTAATTGCAGCTCAGGAACTTGCTAAAACAAAAACAGGAGCTTTAATAGTAATACAAAGAGATATTAGTTTAAGTGATATAATTTCTACTGGAATAGAAATAAACTCCGAAATATCTCCTCAGCTATTGGTTAATATATTTGTTCCAAATACTCCATTACATGATGGCGCAGTAATAATAAATAACAACAAAATTGCAGCTGCAGCATGTATATTGCCACTGGCAAATGACTCGGAAATATCAAAAGAGTTGGGAACAAGACATAGAGCAGCAGTAGGAATTTCTAAAGAATATGACGCAATTGCAATTGTGGTATCAGAAGAATCGGGAAAAATATCCATAGCAAAATCTGGAACTCTTATAGCAGATGTAAAAGAAGAGGCATTAAAAAAGATTTTAATAAAAAATATAATCACAAATAGGCTAGAAGATAAGTCAAAAGAAAAGTTTAGCAGACTTAAAAAAATAAAAGAATTAAGCAAAAAAGCAAAAAAAGAAAATTAGACATCAATTTAATCAGACTACTATGTGTAACTACATTAATAGTCTGATTACTATATTAGGAGGATTTAAAATTGAGAAACATAAAACTAACAATAGAATATGATGGAAAAGATTACAATGGCTGGCAAAAGCAAAAAAACAAATTGAATATTCAGGGCGAAATTGAAAAGGCAATTTATAATGTAACAAACGAAGAAGTAGACTTAATTGGCTCTGGCAGAACTGATGCAGGTGTTCATGCAATTGGGCAAGTGGCAAATTTTAAAACTAATTCCAAAATTGCCATAGAAAAAATTCCAATGGCAATAAATTCTCAATTAAAATCAAGCATAATTGTTAAAGACGCACAAGAAGTGAGCGAAAGATTTCACAGCAGGTATAATGCAAAACATAAAACCTACAGATATATAATAAACAATTCTAAATGTGGAACAGCAATATATAGAAACCTAGAGTATTGTTTCCCTATAAAATTAGATGTTCAAAAAATGCAAAAAGCAGTAAAATATTTTGAAGGAGAGCATGATTTTAAAGCATTTAAAGCAAGTGGCACAAGTGGAAAAAATAGTGTAAGAACAATATACAAGGCAGAAGTAAGAAAAGAAGGAGAAAAAATAATAATAGAACTTACTGGAAATGGCTTTTTATATAACATGGTTAGGATAATTTCTGGGACATTACTAGACGTTGGACTAGGAAAAATAAGCCCAGATGAAATAGAGCAAATTATACAAGCCAAAGATAGAAAGAACGCAGGAAAAACATTGCCTGCGCACGGACTGTACCTTGTAGAAGTAACATATGATTAGCCGTGCAAGAAATACAAAATAAAACGTTTTATATAAATTAAGTGTGTAACAAACATAATAATAAATCCATATTATATAAAAAAGGGGGAGATATAAAATGGATTTATTATTATTTTTTGCAATACCAATAGCTACAATAATTTTTGCAATAGTTCTTCAAAAAATACTTAAATGTCCATGGCTTGTAGCAGCAACATTTTTGGCAATATTTCTAATTGTAGCTTTTGCAGCATTTGATGTAAGCTTTTTGGTATATGCAATAGCATATACAATAATCGCATATATTACAGCACTTATAGTAAGATTTATATGCAATATTAGAAGTAATGGAATAGCTCTTAATAATATAACTACACAAAATATAAATGCAAGAAATATAGACTCAAGAAGAATAGACACAGCAGTTTTAAATGCAAATATAATTAACGAAGAAACTGACAATAATGAAGAGGGCAATGATAACAATTGCGATAACAGCAATAATAACAATAATTGTGGCTGTTGTAACAGGAGCAATTCTTCTTGCGGAGTTGACACAAGTAAATGTTGTGCAAATAGAGGTGCTACAAGGTATGCAAGAGGTTTAAATAGCAGATATTACAGATAGTATAAAATGAGGAAAAGGGAATTTCTAAAATATTACAAAAATGTTACAATAAAATTAAAGTTAGGTTACAAAAAGCAAAAAATATTGTTTTAGCAGATATTTTATAGTAAAATAATATATATAATATATTTCGCCATCTTTATGGCGTAAAATGGGAGGAATAAAAATGGCAAGAAATCCAATGGAGAAAAAAGCAAGAACTTCGTTTATAATAGGAGTTTTAGTTACAGTTGTAATAATGGGAATAGTTGTTGCATTACTGTTAATGCAATTAGTAAAAATGAAAGAGGCAGAAAACGAGAGGTTAGCAAGCCTTATTACTGTTTATGCGTTAAATTGTGATGTTAAATCAGGAGATCCAATAAGTGCAGCAGACTTAACAAAAGTTACAATAGAAAATAGTGCAGCACCAACTAATGCTGTAAGTTTAGGGAGCATTACAGATTATACAGTTGCAAAAATAGATTTGCAAAGTGGAACTGTTATAACAGAGTCTATGATAACTGAGAGTAATGAAGCTGTATCAAGCGATTTAAGATTGCAAGAATATAATATGATAAATATTTCAAGCTCTATAACAACAGGAGATTACATAGACGTAAGATTAAGATTGCCATCAGGGCAAGACTATATAGTTGTATCTAAAAAGAAAGTTGAGTTCCCTCTTATAGATGGGGTAGAATCTGTAAACACATTATGGATTAAGTTAACAGAAGACGAAAGCCTTTTTATGAGTTGCGCAATCGTAGAGACATATAAATTAGATGGTGCTTTGTTATACACAACAAAATATGTAGAACCTGGAATGCAGGATGAAGCAACACCAACATATGTTCCAAGTGCAGAAGTTGTTAATTTAATTACACAAAATCCAAATGTTGTAAGTGAAGCAAAAACAGCAGTATACAACAGATATAACGAAAATAACGCTGCTGTAAGAACAAACATAAACGCTGCTCTTTCTGGAGTAACTCAAAGTGAGGCACAAACAAAGGTAAGTACTGGAACAACTACAGAAGTAACATCTGCACAACAACAAAGACAATCATACTTAGATTCTTTAGCAGAAACTAATTAATAGAATAATGGCGTGGAGGAAGATTTAAAAAATGAAAAGAGTTTGCTTTATAGGTTCTTTTGACAAAATAGATCTTATAATGTATGCGTCTAAAGTTTTAGTAGAAATGAATAAAAAAGTACTAATTATAGACGCTACCGTAAATCAAAAAGCTAAATACATAGTTCCCGCAATAAATCCAACAGTATCTTATGTTACTGAGTTCGAAGGCTTTGATGTAGCAGTAGGATTTAACAATTACAACGAAATAAAGCAGTACTTAGGAATTCCGGAGGCGGCAGCACTAGTATACGATTATATATTTTTAGACATGGATAATCCGAATTTGCTAGATGGTTTTAATATATATGACATAGAGCAAAAATATTTTGTAACATCTGCAGATTTGTATTCGCTAAAAAAAGGATTAGAACTAATTAGTGGTATAAGATTACCTATAGACATGACAAAAATATATTTTTCTAACCATATGTCACAGCAAGAAGACGACTATTTAAACTTCTTGTCTTTAGGCTACAAGGTTAGATGGAATGACGATATAATATACATTCCAAATACTGATTCTGATAGAGATATAATTACAGAAAACCAAAGACTTGCAAAGATTAACGTAAAAGGAATAAGCTTAGAGTACAAGGATGCACTTGCATATCTTGTACACGATATAGCCGACCAGGAAAGAGAATCTGAAATAAAGAGAACAATTAAATTGTTAGAAAGAGGAGCATAAAAATGCCAATAATATCATTTTGGAATAATAGCAATAGGGAAACAGGGCAAACGTTATCTTCGGTTGCTGTTGCAACAATGCTAGCATTTGCACACAATTATAAAATATTAGAAATCTCCACAGATTTTATGGATAGAACTGTGGAGGAGTGCTTTTGGGATATTGCCAAAACAAAAAAGACAACTAGCATGTTTGTTGGCAAACAGCCAGGAATGAATGAAGGCGTTGAAGGACTTACAAAGGTGCTAGAAAGTAACAGAACAGGAACTAATATAGTATCCAATTATGCAAAGGCTGTTCTTAGAGACAGATTGGATATATTGTTATCACCTACAACAAAAAATGTAGAAGATTATGCAAGAACAAGTTCATATTATCCACAGATAATGACAACAGCAAGCAAAGAGTACAATTTTGTAATTGTTGACGTAGATAAAAAGATGAAACCAGAACATCAAGAAGCAATATTAAAAAATTCTGATTTAATTGTAATAACATTTAAACAAGGACAATCTGAATTAGACAGAATATTGGAGTGCAAGCAAAATGACCCAATATTTAGCCAGAGAAACACAATGCTATTGATGGGAAAATATGATAAAGATTCAAAATACAATTTAAAAAACATATCAAGATTTTTAAGAGATGATGTAAATGCTATACCATATAACACATTGTATGGCGAAGCTGTATCATCAGGAGAAGTAGCAGATTTCTTCTATAAATTTATGAGAATGGAAAACAAAACAGATCCAACTGCAATGTTTATACAAGAATCAAGAAATACATGTGAAAAAATATTACGTAAAGTAAAAGAATTACAACTAAAAGCATAACAAAAGAAAGGAGAATTCAAATGAATATTACTAATATAGTGTTAACAGTTATTGTTTTGGCTTCTGCAGTTGCCTTAATATATAATTTTATTAAAAAAAGACAATCAGAAGAAGCAGAAGAGCAGGTACATGTTGATGATAAAACATATACCTTAGAAGTAATGCAGGAATTCATAAAAAAGAGGCTAGACGAAATTACAAAAATAAACCTCTATGATATAGGCCTTTCTGAAGAAGAATTAAAAAGAAGGAAGAACAAAAAATATGAGCTGAAAAAAGCTTTAAAAGGGTGTACATATGGAGATGTTAACGATAAAAAATATATTAAGGAATTAATATACGATTTATTATACAACGAATATGGAATAGACGAAACCAATGTATCTAAAGCAATTCCTTTTGATATACCATCACTTTTAACAGCTCAAGACAAATTTGATATAATACTGTATATGTATAAAATGGAATTTGGATATGAGGCTTTAACTGAGATAATTAAAAAATACAATTTGGCAGATTTAAAATATGTAAATGGAGAATCTAAGCCTTCATATGTAATTACTCCAGAAGAAATAGATGGTATATATGAACAAGAAAATTTTGCATTAACATTTCAGGACAAGCTAAATGTTGTAGTTCAAAGAATATATCAACATTATAAAGGCTATAGTAGTATCGACGAAATTAGAGATATGAACATAGATGGTATTTCCGGAGGCGTATCTGGATTACCAGAAAGCTTCTTAAATCAATCAGCTCAAATGGGAATCGGAGACTATGTAAGCCAAATGACAGAACACAAAGTACCACGTGCGTGTGACAGTATTTGGATAATGTTCCAAGGTAAATCAATACGTTTAGCATTTTTATCATTTGGAACAGAGGCAGAACTAAAAAGAGTTTGCCAAAACATATACAAGTTTAACAATCCTGGACAATTATCAGACACAAATGGATATAAAATAAACGAAATGAAGGATGG
>CAZXVQ010000010.1:0-17948 GCA_964644295.1 uncultured Clostridium sp. | reverse complement strand
ATCACTTTTTATATTTTCTATCTCTTCTTCAGTAAATGAAATTCCTTGTCCATCTAGTAGAAACTCATCCATTTCTTGTAATTCTTCAAGAGTAACTTCGTCTTTTCCAAATAATTTAATTAATAAATTGCTCTTTAAATTAATTTTTTCCATCTATATCTCCAATTTTGTTATTTAATTTATATAGAAATATCATTTATACCAACTATTCAAAATTTCTCTTTACTTTATCAAATATAAATTCCATTTTCATAATTATCTCAATTTCTTTCACAATATATATCTATTATACCATTAAATAAAATAAAATACTACCAATTTTATTTTTTTGATTTGCGTTTTTGGTCTTGGGTATTTTGTTTTTTTCTTAAATGTATTATAATAGTTACAGTTAACATACGCCAGCTTTAATTGGCAGGAATTTTTATTGTGAGGTTGAAATTAAATGATAAATGTAGAACGAAACCCGGAATTTCTTAATTCATTTTTAGACTATACAGCAACTATTTTAAATAAATCGCCAAATACTGTAAAAGAATATAATTACGATTTAAACAGATTCTTAAAGTACATAAGCTATCATCTTAAGCTTACAACTGAAAATAATCTTGATGAAATTGATATTCACGACATGACAGTTGATGACCTAAACAAGATAACATTAGAGGATATACATTCATATCTTTTTTATCTTGCAAATAAGTTTCAAAGTAAGCCTGCCACAAGGGCAAGAAAAGCCTCAAGTATAAGAGTATTCTTTAAATATTTAACGCAAAAAGGAATTATTAAACAAAATCCTGCTTTAAATTTAGAGACTCCAAAACTTGGAAAAAGAATACCAAAATATCTTTCTTTGGATGACAGTAAAAAACTGCTTGCAACAGCAAATGATGAAGGCGCAAGAAATGGTGAAAGAGATTATGCAATTATTACTCTATTTTTGAATTGTGGTATGCGTTTGTCTGAGCTTGTTGGAATTAATATTAAGGACATAGATTTTAATGAATATAAATTAAATGTAATTGGTAAAGGCAATAAGGAACGTGCAATTTACCTAAATAAAGCATGTATTAATGCAATTAATGCTTATCTTGCCGTACGCCCCAAAACTGGAATAAAAAAAGGTTCTGAAGACGCATTGTTTCTGAGCGAAAGGCTAGAACGAATTAGTAACAGAACTGTTCAATATACAGTAAAGCAAGAGCTTTTAAAAGCTGGATTGGATACAAATAAATATTCTGTGCATAAGTTAAGACATACAGCAGCAACTCTTATGTATAAATATGGTAATGTGGATATTAGAGCATTACAAGAACTTTTGGGTCACGAAAGTATCTCTACAACCGAAATATATACACATGTAGATAATGAGCAAATAAGAAATGCAGTTGAGGTTAATCCTTTAGCTAATATTTAGATAACAATAAGCTTTATATAAAATTTAAAATAAAAGAGTCCTTAATTAAAATAAAGGCTCTTTTATTTTTCTCTATATTATATAATTAAATTTTTGCAAATTTTACTTATTTTATTAGGCTTGCGGTTTCTCTTGCTATCATAAGCTCCTCATTTGTTGGAACAACCCAAACCTCTACTTTTGAATTTTTACTAGATATTCTTCCTTCATCTCTAAATTCGTTATTTTTTTCTTCGTCTATTTCTACTCCCAAGCATTTTAGGTTGTTGCATATTTTTTTCCTTATATTATATTGATTCTCGCCAATTCCGGCTGTAAAGACTATTACGTCTAGCCCACCAAGTGAAACAATATAGCTTGCAATATATTGAGCAACTTTATATGAATATAAATCTGTTGAAAGTGATGCTCTTTTATTTCCTTTTGCAGCTTCTGCCTCTATGTCTCTAAAGTCAACAGATACGCCAGATACTGCAAATACGCCAGATTCTTTGTTTAAAATTTGCTCTGTTTCATCAGGTGTTAGGTTTTCTTTTTTCATCATGTAAGTTACAACAGATGGGTCTAAATCACCTGATCTAGCACACATTGGTATTCCACCAAGTGGAGTAAGTCCCATTGTTGTGTCTACGCTTTTTCCGCCTTTAACAGCACACAAGCTGGCACCTTGTCCTAAATGACAAACTATAGTTTTTAAATCTTCTACTGGCTTTCCTAAAAGCTCTGCAATTCTTCTAGATACATAGTAATGAGATGTTCCATGTGCTCCATATTTTCTTATTTTGTATTTTTCGTAATACTTATATGGAATTGGATATAAGTATCTTTCCTCTGGAATTGTTTGATGAAATACTGTATCAAACACTACAACATTTGTTTTTCCAGGCATTGCTTCCATAGCAGCTCTAATTCCTGTTATAGCAGCCTTATTGTGAACTGGTGCAAGTTCTGCACATTCGTCTATTTTGGCAATTACGTCTTCGTTTACTACTACAGAAGAGTTAAATAAATCTGCCCCTTGAACAACTCTATGACCAATTCCATCTATTTCTGATAGGCTACTTATTGTTTTGTATTTCGGATCTAGCAATAATTGGTTAACAAATTCAATTGCTTGTTTATGTGTTTTTACAGGATGTTCAAACTTTATTTTTTCTCCATTTACTTTATGTGTTACAAAAGATTCCTCTCCTATTCTTTCGTATGTGCCCTTTGCCATTACCTCTTCTGTACACATATCTATTAGTTGATACTTAAGTGATGAACTTCCACAATTTAAAACTAATATTTTCATATTAAATTCCCTTTACTAGCCAGCTTGGGCTAGTTCCTTTCAAATTTATTTATTTGTTAAAGCAAGAGTTTCTCTTGCTATCATTAATTCTTCGTTTGTTGGAACTACCCAAACTTTTACCTTAGAATTTGCAGAAGATATTTCTCCTTCGTCACCTTTAATTTTTGAATTCTTTTCTTTATCTATTTCAACTCCCATAAATGATAACATATTACATATTGCTTCTCTTGAGCCAGCACCTCTCTCTCCTACTCCAGCTGTAAATGTTATAACATCTACACCATTCATTGCAACTGCCATTTTTGCAACATATTGAGCTATTATGTAGTGATATTCGTCTAGGGCAGAAGCTGCTCTTTCGTTTCCATTTGCAACAGCACTTTCTACATCTCTATTGTCTGAAGAAACTCCAGAAAGTCCTAATATTCCAGATTTTTTGTTTAACATTTGTTCCATTTCTGCAGGTGTCATATTTTCCTTTTGCATAATATATGTAACAACAGATGGGTCTAAATCTCCAGAACGGCTTCCCATCGCAATTCCTCCAAGTGGAGTTAATCCCATTGTAGTGTCTACACATTTTCCATTTTGTATAGCACATAAGCTTGCACCTTGTCCTATGTGACAATTTATAATTCTTAAATCTTCTAATGGTTTATTTAATATTTCTGCAATTCTTAAAGCTACATATTTATGAGATGTTCCATGTGCACCATATTTTCTAATGCCATATTTTTCATAGTATTCATATGGTATTGGGTATAAGTAATGCTCCTTTGGCATTGTTTGATGAAATGCTGTATCGAATACTACTACATTTGGTTTTCCTGGTAAATATTTTTCACACGCATTTATTCCTTGTAAATGTGCAGGATTATGAAGTGGTGCAAATGTTATAGCATCCTCTATTCCCTTTTTTACATCTTCATCTACTATTGTAGATTGTTTAAATCTTTCGCCTCCATGAACAACTCTATGTCCTACAGCTGAAATTTCGTCTAAGCTACTTATTACAGGGTATTTTTCGTCTGTAAATTGTTTTAAAACAAGATTAATTGCCTCTTGATGATTTTTTACAGGTATTTCGTATACATACTTTTCTCCATTTACTTTATGTGTTAAAAACGAATCCTTAAGCCCTATTTTTTCGTAATTTCCTTTTGCCATTACTTCTTCTGTACACATATCTATTAATTGATACTTAAGTGATGAACTACCACAATTTAAAACTAAAACTTTCATTTTATATCCTTTCTGTTGCACGCTAGCCTTATCATCTAGTCGAGCTTTATTTTAATTATAATTTAGTTTTACCTATTTAATATTTTGAGCTTGAACTGCAGTTATTGCAATAACTCCTGCAATGTCTTTACTAGAGCACCCTCTTGATAAATCATTTACAGCCTTTGCAACTCCTTGACATAATGGTCCATATGCTTCTGCGTGCCCAAATCTTTGTGTTAATTTATATCCAATGTTTCCTGCATCTAAATCCGGGAATATTAGAATATTTGCATTTCCTTTAAGTTGGCTGTTTGGAGCTTTTTTTTCAGCTATTTCTGGAATAATTGCAGCATCTAACTGAATTTCTCCATCACATATTAGGTTTGGTGCCTTCTGCCTTAATAATTTTGTTGCCTCTACAACTTTCTCGGTTAAAGGTGAGTGAGCACTTCCATATGTTGAATACGAAAGCATTGCAATTCTTGGCTCTTTTCCAAGTAACTCTTCCATGCTTTTTGCAGAAGAAATTGCAATTTCAGAAAGTGCTTCTGCATCAGGATATTCGTTTAATCCACAGTCAGCAAATATAAATACTCCATCTTCTCCATAATTTGAATCCTTTAAAACCATAATAAAAAATGCAGAAACAAGCTTGGTTCCAGGAGCAGTTTTTAAAATTTGTAATGCTGGTTTTAATGTGTCTGATGTTGCGTGAGAAGCTCCAGAAACAAAACCATCTGCATCTGATTCTTTTACCATCATGGTTGCAAAATATCTACTATTATTTTTTAGCAAATCTTTTGCCTCATCTAATGTCATACCTTTATTTTTTCTTAATTCATACAAATCATTTGCATATTTACTAAATTGATTACATGTTAGCGGGTTTAGTATTTGTGCACCAGATATGTTGATATTATTTTGGCTTGCCAAATTATTAATTTCATCTGGATTTCCAATTAAAATAATATTTGCAAAGCCTTCTTCCAAAACCATTTGTGTTGCTTCTAATACTCGTACATCTTCGCTTTCTGGTAACACAATAGTTTTAATGTCCTGCTTTGCTTTTTCCTTTATTTGTTCTATAAAAGTCATAAGTTATTATTCCTCCTTCTATGTGCAATACTATTTTTAAGCACTCACACATTATATATGTAAATTTAAAATTGTACAATATGTCTTTGACAACTATATTTGAATTTTATCATACATAACGGTCAAAATCAACAAAAAATGTAACGGTAATTTAAAAAAAGCTGCAAACCTTTTTGGAAATTTGCATCTTTTTTATTAAATATTTATAAGTAAATCTGTAAGCCGGGTTCTGTCTAGAACGGCCATTTATCTAGTACATATATTACTATATGTCTCAAGCCACCAAATTAAGAAGACGGCGAGCAACCTTAACCTTCTTGTCTCGGTGTTGCTCCAGATGGGGTTTACACAGCCTAGTATGTCACCATACTAGCGGTGAGCTCTTACCTCGCCTTTTCATCCTTACCATTTCTGGCGGTTATTTTCTGTTGCACTTTCCTTAAGGTTTCCCTCACTGGACGTTATCCAGCATCATTGCTCTATGGAGCCCGGACTTTCCTCGTACGCTGCCTTTCGACCTTGCTATACGCGACCGTTTAACTTACTCTTTTTCTATTGTACTAAAAAAAAGGCTAAAAGTCAACCATATGTTCATTTATTAGTACAGCATATTTTAAATAAAACGTATCCAAGTCTTTTTCGTTACAGGATTTTATTAACTCCTTCAAAAGTACATAACATTTATTAATTTTTGTTTGCTTTGATTCATCTGGCGAAACATATGAATTAATCAGGTCAGTCATATTGTTTTCGGCAGTTGCAAGCATTTTACTTACATCATCCCAATTGCCTGTTTCTACTAAAGCATATGCAGAAACAATATTAGATTTAATTTTCTCTATGTTTAATTTTTCTGTATTGCTTGATGTTTCTTCCATATATGCTATAACTAAATTGCATAAGTTTGCAAGGCAAATTTCAGAGTTTGTTTTATCTTTATTTTTTATTGATGTTAATAAATTGTCGAGATTTTCGTTATATGCTAGTATGTTTTTGCTAGACACATTGGCACTTGCAAGGTCTATTTCCACTGTGAGCCATGCACTGTAAAGATTTTCTGCCATGGTTTCTAAATTTGCCCAGTCTATGCTACTTGTATCTCTTAACATAATAGAGTTATTTTGTATTGAATATTTTTCCTCAGAAGATTGGCTATTAGAACTTTCATTTTGATTGTTCTGCTCCTCTGAGTTCGCACTTTCTGTGCTTGTTTTCTGCACTGTAACACTCTGCACATCATTTAAATTGTTTATTTCATTAATCATATAAATTGTAGCAGTATCCAAGTATTTTAGTTCTGCATCAATTTTGTCTGCAAGAGATACAGTTTTATTGGTAATTTTATTATAATAAAATGCTATTAGGGCAATAATAATAGCAACTATAATTATTGTAAAAAATACGTATTTAATCCATTTTTTATCCATTAAATCCCCCCACTTTAGCCAAAAAAAATTTTCTTTAAATTAGTTTGTCAAAATCATTACATTTTATTCTCAGTATATAAATTTTAATTTTTCAAATAATATAAAGTGAAAGGAGCTTCTTATGTACTCTACAGTAAGGTTTTATAGCAATAAAGATGGGGAAATTTTTAATTTTCTTTCAAGATATAATAAATCAAATGAATCTCCATATAAAAATATTCAAGATTTGGATGTGTATTTACATTCTCTTGAATGGGAAAAAGAATATAAAAATCCTGTTGAAATAACAACTATTTTAGGAGTTTTTGCAGATAATGTAGAAGATTTTGATTTAACAATGTGGATTTGTTTAGATAAGGGATATTATATAAATGTAACTCCAAACAATGCAGATAGCTTAATTAGATATATTTATGAAAGATACCCTTATTAAAACTATCTGCATTATTAATTTGTAACCTATTCGCTTTTTTTACCTCTTGTCATTAATATTGTGACTGCTTTACTTGGTTCTAGTCCATTATAAAGAACATCATATACTGCATTTACAATTGGCATTTCTATATTGTATTTTTTTGCAAGCTCATATGCTGCATTAATATTGTCAATACTTTCTATAACCATGCCAATTTCTTTCTTTGCTTGTTCTACAGTATATCCTTTTCCAATTAATTTGCCTGCTCTTCTGTTTCTGCTATGTTCGCTCATACATGTAACAATTAAATCTCCAAGCCCAGAAAGCCCATAAAATGTGTCGTGTTCTCCACCCATTGCAACTCCAAGTCTTGTTATTTCTACCAATCCTCTAGATAAAAGTGCTGCAAAGCTGTTATCTCCTAAATTTAGTTCTGATGCAACTCCTGCACAAAATGCTATAATGTTTTTTAAGGCTCCTCCGAGTTCAACTCCTATAACGTCATTTGATGTATAAACTCTCATTTTCTCATTCATAAAGGTTTCTTGAACTAGGTCTTGAACATCCGTATCTTTAGAGGCAATTACAATTGCTGTTGGTATTTCAACAGATACTTCTTCTGCATGGCTTGGACCAGAGAATATTCCATATTTAACATTTGGAAGTTCTTGTTCTATTATTTGGCTTAATGTGCACAACGTGTCTGATTCTAATCCTTTTGAACACATTATTACTGGTTGATTTGTTACATAATTTTTATATTTTTTTATTGTGTCTCTTACAAATTTTGATGGTGTAACATGTAGAATCATATCGCTTCCTTCAACAACTTGTTTAATGTCCATAGAACACGTTATACCGGTCCCCTATAATTGCATTAGGCAAAAATTTGCATTTTCTGTCTATGTTTATAGAATTAGTTTCTTCTTCTGTAAAAGACCATATGCGTACTTTGTTTCCTTTTTTGGCTAGATGTATTGCAAGGGCAACTCCCCAGGTTCCACTCCCAATTATTGCTATATTTTTCATTGATAATTTCCTTTCCCATGTTTTTTACTTTGTGCCTTTAAAGCTTAATTTATTTTCTTTTCCTTCGAGCAATCTTTTTACATTTTCTCTATGGTTGAATATTACAAATACTGCTAATAAAATTCCAAATACTACGTAGTTTCCGCTAACTAAATAATTTGTGTGTATAAATATTGTAAGCACTGGGAATAGTATAGCTGCTGCAACTGAGCCAAGTGATACAAATCTTGTTAAAGCCATTAAAATTAAAGCAAATACTAAACAAATTAAACCTATTTGCCAGTTTACCATTAGCAATACGCCAAGTGATGTTGCAACTCCCTTTCCTCCTTTAAATTTGAAGAATATTGGAAAAGTGTGGCCTAAAACAACAAATACTCCTGCTAATTGTATGAGTAAACTATTGTCTAAATTTTTTACAATCTTTCCTGCCACAAACGCTATTAGTACTGCAAGTACTCCTTTTAAGCAATCACAAATAAGAGTTAAAGCTGCAGCCTTTTTCCCAACTGTTCTTAGTACATTTGTACTACCTGCATTTCCACTGCCTTTTTCTCTTACATCAAAACCTGCCATTTTTTTACTAAAGATAACCGAAAAACTTATACTTCCTAGTAAATAGGCGATAAGTGCAACAATAATATATGTTGCCATATTAATCACACTCCTTATTTTGTATTGCTTCCCTCACCTTTTTCCATTTTTTCTCTAACTATCATTCTTATTGGCGTTCCTGTAAGTCCAAATTCTTTTCTTAATTGATTTACCAAGAATCTCTCGTATGAGAAATGGAATAATTTTTTATCATTAACAAATACCACAAATGTTGGTGGTTTTGTAGAAGCCTGAGTCATATAATAAATTTTAAGCCTTCTGCCCTTATCTGTTGGGGGTTGTACTACAGCTACTGCTTCTGCTAAAACTTGATTTAGCACTGATGTAGATACTCTTAAAGCATTTTGTTCTGCCACTTTATTTATTAGCTCAAATAGCTTATCCACTCTCTGCCCTGTTTTTGCAGATATAAATATAATTGGTGCATATGATAAATATGGAAGTTTATTATAAACATCTTTTGTATACTTTTCTAATGTTCCATTTTGCTTTTCATATTCATCCCATTTATTTACTGCAATTATTACCGCTTTGCCTGCTTCGTGAGCTTCTCCTGCAATTTTAGTGTCCTGGTCTGTTACTCCTTGGTTTGCATCAATCATTAATATACATACATCTGCTCTTTCTATTGCAAGCAAAGTCCTTGCGACACTAAACTTTTCAATTCGTTCGTCTACTTTGCTATGCTTTCTTAAGCCTGCTGTATCTATAAATACATATTTTCCATGTTCATTTTCAAAAGAAGAATCTATTGCATCTCTGGTTGTTCCAGCAACACTACTTACTATTAGTCTTTGTTCACCAAGTATTTTATTAATAAGTGATGATTTTCCAACATTAGGTTTTCCAATAACTGCAACCTTTACTTCTAGGTCTTCATCTTCGTCTGTTTGCTCCTGTGGAAGTTTTTCATATATCTCATCTAGTACATCCCCTATTCCAATTGCGTTTACAGAAGATACTCTAAATGGTTTACCTAATCCTAAATTATAAAACTCGTAAATTTCTGGTGCATCTTTTCCAAAGTTATCTGCTTTATTACATACAAGAATAATTGGTTTCTTAGATTTTCTAAGTATTAGTGCAATATCTTCATCTGTTGCAACAATTCCTTGCCTTGCATCTGTAATAAATATAATAACATCTGCCATAGAAATGGCAATTTCTGCTTGCTGTTTCATTTGAACTGATATACTATCTGTTTCATCAAAATCTATTCCACCAGTGTCTATTAATGTAAAATTTTTACCTCTCCAATTTGCCTCTCCATATACTCTATCTCTTGTAACTCCAGGTGTATCTTCTACTATTGAAATTCTTTTACCCACAATATAATTAAAAAATGTAGACTTTCCTACATTAGGTCGTCCAACTATTGCAACCATTGGTTTTGCCATTTTTGTGTGTTCCTTTCTAATTTTTCCTAACTCCAGAATTTATTTTACTATAAATCGTAAAAAATAACAAGGTATAATTAAAAAAAAGGGGAATATCCCCTTTATAGTATTATACAAATTAGGCCACCACTTCCCTCATTTATTATTCTCTCCAGAGTTTCTTGTAATTTATCTTGTGCATCTTCTGGCATTTTCATAAGTTTGGTTTGCAATCCTTCGTTTACCAGTTCGTGTAGGCTTTTCCCAAAGATGTTAGATTCCCATATTTTCTTTGGATCATTTTCAAATTCTGAAAGCAGGGATTCTACTAATTCTCGTGATTGCTTTTCACTTCCAACAATTGGAGATACTTCTGTTTCTATATCTGCTCTTATCATATGTATAGACGGAGCTTTTGCTCGTAATTTTACGCCATAACGTGAGCCTTGTTTTACCATCTCTGGCTCTTCTAAGATTAGTTCGTCTATTGATGGGCTTACAATTCCATAACCTTTAGAATTTACCTCTTGAAGTGCATATGATATTTTGTCGTATTCCTTTTTGGTGTTTGCAAAAGATATCATGCTAGAGAATAGCTCTCCTTCGTTTGTAATAGAAACTCCTGAAATTTCTGTTAGTACTTTATAAAATAAATCATCTAACAAATTAACAGTTATTTTTATGCTTCCAGTTCCCGGCTGTATTTCGTTTACCACACTAGTGGATATTACATCTGTATTTTGTAATCTAGAGATTCTTCCATCAATTTGTTTTAATATATTTACATCTTTAAATGTATCTTTTACCTCATCATAAAGTTCTTCTTTTAACCAATGGCTTGTTGGAAGTCCATCAACCCACCTCGGAAAATTAATGTTTATGTTTTCTATTGGGAATTCGTATAATACCTTTTCAAAGATTTCATCTATTTTATCTGTAGTTAGATTTTCGCAATTTGTTGGAATTACTTGTGTATCGTATTTCTCCTGCAGCCTTACAGCTAGATTTTGTGTAAAGTCTGAGTCAGGGTCATTTGAGTTAAGAACAATTACAAATGGTTTATTTAATTCTTTTAGTTCTCTTACTACTCTTTCTTCTGGTTCTATATAATCATCTCTATCTATGTCTGTTATGCTTCCATCTGTGGTAACTAATATTCCAATTGTTGAGTGCTCCTGTATTACCTTTTTGGTTCCTATTTCTGCCGCTTGTTCAAAAGGCA
Organism: uncultured Clostridium sp.; assembly: GCA_964644295.1. Classification (GTDB taxonomy): domain Bacteria; phylum Bacillota; class Clostridia; order TANB77; family CAG-508; genus CAG-245. The sequence goes on along the minus strand of CAZXVQ010000010.1, from coordinate 6,834 downwards.
TTTCATCTGCAGACCAAGGCGTTTTTACCATTCTCGGCATATCGTCTTCCAAATGTCCAATTGCATTATCAACAAGATACCCCACACAATCTACCATTCTTACATTTAACTTTATATTGTCCCCAACTGTAATTCCTACTGCCTCATTTGGAATAAATTTGGGCTCAGTTGTCATAATTGTTCTTCCACCTGCACTTTGTGGCAATTCATCTTGTGCTCTTTCCTTTTTATATTCATTATCAATATTTGGAATTACTAACAAATCCATAAATCTTTTTATAAACGTAGATTTACCAGTTCTAACAGGACCAACAACGCCAACATAAATATCACCATTTGTTCTTTTTGCTATATCTTGATACAATCTATTATCTTCCATTAATATATTTACCTCCTCATTTTATTAAAAAATAATTTTTGTGTGTTTGTACAATAACTTTATTTAATATATATTAGCTAAATTTAAAAATATGCTTATTGTATTAATGTTTTTACATATTTTTTAATTTTTAGTAAAAAATATATTAAACATAATAAATGGAGGTTTATTTTGAGTAAAAATAATGATTTTACACTTCCCGATACTACAAATGCTGTTGCAATTGAAAAAGAAAATAGAGGTATTAAAAATCTTTCTTTAGAAAATGAGACTGTAAAGGCATTAGATACAAGTAAAGATAAGGTGTTTCAATCAATTGATGTTAATCTAGAATATGTTAAAGTTAGATTTAACACCATGATTAATTCAGACATTGTTATAAGAGAATTTACTTTAAGTGCCAGAAATAAGCAATATAAGGCGTTTTTATTATATATTGATGGTATGATTGACCAAGACATTATGAATAATTATATTCTTAAGCCATTAATGTTAAAAAATTCTGCCAATTCTTTTGAGGGTGAGCAAAATAAGGTTATTTCTGAAGTAAAGACAAATAATATTACGGTTAGAAAAATAAAGAAGTTTGACGTTTTAGAATATATTTCTAATTGCTTATTGCCACAAAATACTGTTCAAAAGGCACAAAAGTTTGATGATATTGCCTCAGGTGTAAATTCAGGCAATTGTGCTTTATTTATAGACACTTTAGATACTGCATTTGATATTGAAGTTAAAGGTTTTAAGCAACGTAGTTTAGACAGTCCAAATAACGAAATGGTAATACGTGGCTCTCAAGTGGGCTTTACCGAAAATATCCGCACTAATACTTCTCTTATTAGAAGATATGTTAATAACGAAAATCTAATAATAGAGTCTGTTAATGTTGGCAAATTGAGCAAAACGCCATGTGCTGTATGTTATTTAAAAAATGTAGCAAATTCGGATTTGATTGCAGAGGTTAAATATAGGCTCAATAATTTAGACATTGATTATATTATTTCTTCTGGTCAACTAGAGCAGTTAATTCAAGACGATAATAGTACTAGCATTCCCCAGATTCTGTCAACAGAAAGACCGGATAGAACAGCAAATATGCTATTTGAAGGAAGAGTTGCCATTATTGTAAATGGCTCTCCATATGTGCTAATTGTTCCGGCAATCTTTAAGGATTTTTTAACTTCTCCAGAAGATTTAAATATAAAACATCAGTATGCAAATTTTGTAAGATTTTTAAGAGTTATAGCTCTTGTGTTTGCTTTTCTTTTTCCTGGTATATATATGGCAATTACAAATTTTCATCAAGAAATTATCCCAACAGAGCTATTGTACGCAATAATATCTAGCAGAGAAATGGTCCCTTTCCCAATTTTGTTTGAAATTTTAATTATGGAATTTTCTTTTGAACTTATACGTGAAGCAAGTATTAGAGTTCCTTCCCCTATTGGCACAACAATTGGTATTGTTGGTGCTTTAATACTGGGACAGGCAGCAGTTGATGCAGGTATTGTAAGCCCAATTTTAATTATTATTGTTGCATTTACAGCTATATGCTCATTTACTGTTCCAGATTTTTCTCTCAGTTTTCATTTTAGAATTATGAGATTTGTTTACATTCTTCTTGGGGCAATGGCTGGATTTTTAGGTATTGCTGCAGGCATATGTGTTCATTTACTAATTATTAGCAATATAAAATCTTTTGGTGTGTATTATTTACAAACCAATATATTTAATCATAATAATGTATCCGAAGATATAGCCCTTGCACCATCGTTTCAAAGAGAGGATAGATCAAATTTTCTTGAAACAAAGCGCCCTAAAAAGCAAGATGAAATAAGTATGAAGTGGAAATATAAGAAAAACGAGTAATTTTAATGAAAGGAATGAGATTTGCCGTGGAATTAAATAAAATTAGTTTTATTGAAGCAATTGCACTAATGTTAATAGTTACAATAAATAGGTTATCTATTGGTCTGCCAGAGCCAATACTTTCTTCTTGTGGCTCTTCTGCTATATTAAACGCAATTTTTATTAGTATAATTGCAATATTTTTAACTTTTATAATAGCTACACTATTTAAAAAATTCTCAAATTCAGATATTATAGATGTTTCGGAATTTCTTGGTGGCAAGTTTTTTAAATGCTTAATTGGAGTTATATTGTTTGTATATATTGCATTTATTAGTGCTTTACTTTTAAGGAATTTTGTGGAGGTAATTGGCGTAATTTATTACACTGATACTCCAATTATTTATTTACTTGCATTTTTTATTGTTGTATGTGCTATTGCAAATTTGTTTGGCGGTAAGAGCGTTGCAAGAACTAATGTTATATTTTGCGGCATTATGGTTATTAGTTTGCTTGTAACATTTTTGGCCGTTACTCCAAATATTACTATTCAGAGAGCTTTGCCAATACTAGGCTATGGAGCTACAAATACATTCTTTTATGGAATTAGCAACATATTCGCCTTTAATGGCTTGTTGGTACTGTATTTAGTTCCTTCTTTGCTAAAAGATTCTAATAATTTTAAAAAGGCATGTTTAATAGTTGTAATAATTAGTGCAATATTATTAATTTTAGCAACAGCATGTATTCTTTTGGGTTTTTCGTTTAGTACCACAATTAAGCAAATATCGCCTTTGTATACTTTAATATCTAATAACGAGTTAGGAAGGTATCTTCAACATCCGGAATCATTGTTTGTATTTACTTGGGTTTTATCATTTATGACATATATAAATATTACTTGCATGTTACTTGTAAACATATTGAAAAAACTTACAAGTGTAAAAAATAGTAAACTTTTTGTAGTTCCTGTATGTATTCTTATATTGTTAATAGCCGTGCTACCTAGCAGTATAATTCAGGTGCGTAATATTGGAGATTTTGTCTCCAAAACTTTTGGAACTATTTTAACATTTGTAATTTTGCCAATAATTTTACTAATTGCAAATATCAAGCATAAGAAAATAAATGTATCTAAACGCTATATGTAAATGATTAGTTTCAGGTTTATGGGTATATCCTTTATAAAAACCTAAATACAACAAATAAGGAAAACACAATGAAATTTAAATTATATCTAAGAAAAATATTGGTTGCTATACTTGCTGTTTTAATCGTACTGTTTGCCCTTTCTGGAGTTTATGCAACTCGTAATATAGATAAACTTGCATATGTTATAGCAATTGGGTTAGACACAGGAGAATCAGCCCCATTAAAGCTTAGTATTCAGCTCTCTAAAACAGAAAGTAGCTCCGGCAGTTCTTCTAGTGAGGGATTTGAGAACATTATAAATTCTGTTGAATGTTCTTCAATTTCTTCTGGAATTGCATTATTTAATAGTTATATTAGTAGAAGAATAAATTTGTCTCATTGCAAGGTTATAGTAATTTCTGAGGAATTGGCAGCAACTGGAATATCCGAATATATTTATACTTTGGCAAATGATATTGAAATGAACCATCACGCAAATGTTATAATTAGTAAAAGCAAAGCTAGTGAATTTTTGAATTTCTCTGAGCCAGAATTAGAAAGTCTGCCTTCAAAATATTACGAAACCGCTCTTAATTCTAACCAATATACTGGATATACACAAAATGTTACTCTAATTGAATTTTTCTCGGATTATATGGATACATTTAAAAATCCTGTTGCAATACTAGGGTCTGTAAATTCGGGAACTACATCTACAACAAACGGCAATTCTAATACTTCTTCCGATTCTGTTTCGGTTAATAGTCTAAGTGATTCATTGTCAGATAATGAAACTTACATTGCAGGTCAAACACCTATAACTTCTAAAATAAATATAGAGAACATGGGGCTTGCTGTTTTTAATAGTGATAAATTAGTTGGAGAGCTAAATGGAATTGAGACAATTTACCATTTAATTGTATCTAATAATTTGAACTCCTGTAGTATGAGTATTCCAAATCCTTTGGGCGACTCAAATAGTATTGATATAAGCTTAACTGGTTCTAGCACTAATAATGTTACTTTTGTAAATGGTACTCCATTTATTAGTGTAAAAATTAATGTAGATATACAAATACTTTCTGCAACAGAGGAGTCAACACTAGATGAGTCTAGTTATTATACTAGTGATAATGTAAAACTAATAGAAGAAACATGCAGTAAATATTTAGAGGAAAATATACTAAATTATTTATACAAAACTTCTAAAGAATACAAGTCTGATATTGATGGATTTGGCAAGTATGCGGTTAAATATTTTACCACAATACAGGATTGGGAACAGTATAATTGGCTAGATAATTTTGAATCCTCTACTTTTAGTGTGGAAGTAAGTAGCTCTTTAAAATCTGGCCACACGTTTTTGTAATTTAAGATTTTTAAACTCCTCGCTCATTTTTTGTTACAAATTAAAAAATGTATAAAAGAAGTTGAAATACTTATATTTAAATGTTTTCAACTTCTTTTATTATCTTTAGTTAAATAGTTTCTCAAATTCTTCCGAAGATATTACTTCTTTTTCAATTAATATATTTGCAAGTTCATGTAATTTTTCTACATGTTGTAATAGAATTGCCTGTGCTTTTTCGTAGGCATTATCTATTAATGTTTTTACTTCTTGCCCTATTGCATTTTCCATACTATCTCCAAATAGTTGCATTTGATATGGCTCTTTTTCTAAGTTGATGCTCAAAGGTCCAATTTTGTCACTCATTCCATATATTGTAACCATGTTCTTAGCAACTTCTGTTGCAACCTCTAAGTCATTGCTTGCACCAGTTGAAATGTCGTTTAATATTAGCTTTTCTGCTGCTCTTCCACCCAATAATGCTGTTAATTTTTCAAGCATTTCTGTTTTAGATATATAATATTTATCTTCGTTTGTTTTGTACATTGTGTATCCACCAGCAACTCCTCTAGGAATTATAGAGACTTCTTTTATGTCTTTTTGTGTTTCCAAGAATCTGCTTACTATTGCATGACCTGCCTCATGATATGCTGTTAGTTTTTTGTCTTTATCTGACATTATTCTGCTGTGTTTTTCAACTCCAACTGTTACCTTCTTTAAAGCGTCATCTATATCTTTATTTGTAATTGCATCCTCTTTGTTTATTGTAGCTATAATTGCAGCTTCATTTAATATATTAGCAAGCTCTGCACCTGTAAATCCTGCAGTGTCTCCAGCAATTGTTTTTAGATTAACATCTTCTGCAAGCTTTTTATCTTTGGCATGAATTTTTAGTATTTCTTCCCTGCCATTCATGTCTGGTAAACCAATTGTTATTTGCCTGTCAAATCTTCCTGGTCTTAGCAATGCTTTATCCAGCATTTCTGGTCTGTTTGTTGCAGCAAGTACTATAATAGTATTGTCTGAATCGAATCCATCCATTTCTACTAATAATTGATTTAATGTTTGATTGTTCTCTGTTTCAGCACCAGATGCGTCTGTTCTTCTTGCTCCTATAGCATCTATTTCATCTATAAATATAATGGCAGGCGCCAGCTTTTTAGCCTTTTCAAATAGTTTTCTTACTCTTGATGCACCAAGTCCTGCGAACATTTCTATAAATTCCGAGCCACTCATTTGAATAAATGGAACTCCAGCTTCTCCGGCAATTGCTTTTGCAATTAAAGTTTTTCCTGTTCCAGGTTGTCCACATAATAGAACTCCTCTTGGAATTTTTGCGCCCATCTTATAAAATTCATCTGGGTTCTTCAAGAAATTAACTATTTCTATCATTTCTTGTTTTTCTTCATCAAGTCCTGCTACATCGTCAAACGTAGTTATTATATTTTCTTCCTCGGCATCATATACCTTCCCTTTGCCTCCTAGCCCTTGCATTTGTATTAATAATACAAATAAAAGAGCCATTAAAATTGTTGGTAGCAATGCTAATAATTTATCCATTGCTGTAACCAATATATTTTGTGTCTTTTGAATAAGAGTTATCTCATTACCTTGCTGAACTTTCTCTTGAACTAATTCTATAAATGCCTGAGTACTTGGTACTAGCGCAGTTTTTGCTTTTTCTTCGCCTTTTAATGTAACTTTTACAGACGTACTACCAACAGTCATTTGAATTTTCTCTACATTGCCTTCATCAATTTGTTTAATTAATTCAGTGTATGAAATTTCATCTTCTCCAATTGTTTCTTTGCTTTGGTTATCTTTAATAACCATAAATGTAATAATTCCAATTAAAAATATTGTTAATAAAACAATTATTATATAAAGTAGCTTCTTTTTTTTGTCTTTTTTATTATTTGAATTGTTTGCTCTTTTTAGCTCATTTCCGTTTTTTTCTTTATTGTTATCATTTTTATTATTATTTTTTTTCAACATTTTTCTCCTTTTTAGACATTATTTCCTTCTGGTCTATTCCCAATACCTGGTAATTTATTTTTCTCATCTTTATTTTCTTTTTCTTCTGTAATTTGCCGGTATCTGAATAGTATCTTCCATGCTTCCGTCTTCA
>CAZXVQ010000009.1:0-18201 GCA_964644295.1 uncultured Clostridium sp. | reverse complement strand
AGCTCTGTAGTCCCCGCATTTATTCGTACAACTTGCATTTACTTTACAGCATTGCATTTAACTTTTCACTTGACTAGCTCTGTAGCCCCGCATTTAACTTTTACCAAATAAAATTACATTTTTACACTATAAAGAAAAAACCTAAACATACACAATAGAAGCACTATAGAGAAAAAGCCCAAACATACACAATAAAACTATTAAAAGAGATTATCCATTTACTAACATTACCAAATTAAAATGAAATTATAACGCATACTAAACGCAAACAGGCTAAAATAAAAATAGAGGTTTATAATTGCCTCTATTTTTGTTTACCTTGTTTGTGTGCTTTTGCAAAAGAGCTAACAAAGGACATTGTCTTAGTACATTCCGCCCATGTCTTGGTTGTTTTGTTGGCCACATCCACATTCTTTTGGTTCTTTTTTATCTGTTACAATACTTTCTGTTGTAAGTATCATAGATGCAACAGATGTTGCATTTTGTAGTGCACTTCTTGATACTTTGGTTGGATCTACTATTCCTGCTTTTTTCATGTCTACATACTCTTCTTTTCCAGCATCAAATCCTACACCTACTGGTGAAGCTTTTACTTTTTCTAATATTACAGCTGGCTCTAATCCTGCATTTATAGCTATTTGCTTTACAGGCTCTTGCAATGCTTTTACTATTATTTGTCCACCTAGTTTTTCTTCGTCTGGTAATGTTTCTACAAATTTTTCTACCGCACCTAAAATGTTTACAAATGCTGTTCCACCACCTGCAACTATTCCTTCTTCAACAGCTGCTTTTGTAGCAGAAAGTGCATCTTCTATTCTTAATTTTTTCTCTTTCATTTCTATTTCGGTAGCAGCTCCAACTCCTATTACAGCAACTCCTCCAGATAATTTTGCAAGTCTTTCATGCAAGTTTTCTTGCTCGTAGCTACTCTTTTCATCTAATATTTGAGCTTTAATTTGACCAATTCTATCTGCTATTTGTTGTTTATCTCCAGCTCCATCTACTATTATTGTATGTTCCTTGTCTGCCTTAATTTGTCTTGCTTTACCTAATTGCTCGATTGAAGTATCTTTTAGTTCTAAGCCTAAATCTGCAGTTATAACTTCTCCTCCAGTTAGTACTGCAATATCTTGTAACATTTCTTTTCTCTTATCTCCATAGCCAGGAGCTTTTACTGCAAGAACATTTATAACACCTCTTAATTTATTTAATATAAGTGTTGACAATGCTTCCTGTTCTATGTCGTCACAAATTATAACTAATTTGCCTGATTGTTGCATTAGGTTTTCTAATAATGGTAATATTTCTTGAATGTTGCTTATTTTTTTATCTGTTATTAAAATGTATGGATTGTCAACAACAGCCTCCATTTTTTCGGTATCTGTTACCATGTATGGAGATACATAACCTTTGTCAAATTGCATTCCTTCAACAACTGTAAGTTCTGTGCTTGAAGTTTTTGATTCTTCTATTGTTATAACTCCATCATTTGTAACCTTTTCCATAGCCTCTGAAATTAGCTCTCCAATTTCTTTATCGTTTGCAGATATGCTTGCGACCCTTGCTATATCTTCTTTGCCGGCTACTTTTGAGCTTATTTTCTTTAATTCTTCCACTGCCACATCAACTGTTTTTGTCATTCCTCTTTTTATTGCCATTGGATCCCCACCAGCTGCAACATTTTTTACTCCTTCTTTTATCATGCTTTGGGCAAGAACTGTTGCGGTTGTTGTACCATCTCCAGCAACATCATTTGTTTTTGTAGATACCTCTTTTACAAGTCTTGCTCCCATATTTTCGAATGGATCATCAAGCTCAATTTCCTTTGCTATTGTTACACCATCGTTTGTAATTAAAGGAGCTCCAAATTGCTTATCTAAAACAACATTTCTTCCTTTTGGTCCAAGTGTTACTTTTACTGTGTCTGCTAATTTATTAACACCGTCTAATAAAGATTTTCTGGCTTCTTCACCAAATTTAATTTCTTTTGCCATTTAAAATTACCTCCTAAATATTTTTTACTCTGCTATTGCTAAAATATCGCCTTGCTTAACTATAATGTAGTCTTCTCCTTGGTATTTTATTTCTGTACCTGCATATTTGCTTACTACAACTTTATCGCCTTTTGTTACATACATTTTTATTTCTTTTCCTTCCACATTGCCTCCTGGGCCAACTGCTACGACCTCTGCAATTTGCGGTTTTTCTTTGCTCCCTTCTGTAAGAATTATTCCACTTTTAGTGGTTTCCTCTGCCTTTGTCATTTTAAGAACGACTCTGTCTGCTAATGGTTTTAACATTATACAATTACCTCCTTGTTTTGTTATTGTCCATTTTCTTTATAAAAGAGTATTCTTTTATTTTGTGCCACATAAAAAATAGCACTCTTTCGAATCGACTGCTAATAATTTATACCTTTTATATTCAAATGTCAATAGCAATCCTTTATTTTCACAAAACATTCACAATCTATTTTATGAGTGTTGCCTCTTAATGGTTTCACTTTATAGACCTTTATTTTTTTTAAGTTTTATGATATATTATATGTATACCCATTTTTTTAGGAGGGAGAAACAATGTCCTATTGGCAGATGTATGCTGGTGATGGCTTAAAAGCTGAAATTGTTCAGCAGGTAAAAAGCCCCAAGCGTCGGCACTATTTTTTAAAAGTTGCTGATGCCTTGGCAGATTACTCTGCTGAGCATGATGAGTACCTAACATTTCAGGAATTTTTCAAACTCTATAGTCAAGGAGAAGTTTAATCCCTCGCTCGCAAGAGCCCTAAGTAATTTAGGGCTCTTGTTTATTTTTCTTTATTAATATTTTTCTTGCAAATTACTGCTTTTTTATTTTCGGCTTTGCTATTAATGACGCTAAATACCCAAAGAATATTGCTGCTGCAATTCCACCAGCAGAAGCCTCCACTCCTCCTATAAAAGCACCTAATAAGCCATTTTCTTTAACAGATTCTAGTGCTCCCTTTGCAAGGTTTGCTCCAAACCCTGTAAGTGGCACCGTTGCACCTGCTCCTGCAAAATCTATTAAATATTTATATAGTCCAAGTCCGCCTAAAACTGCACCTGTTGTAACAAATATTACTAATATTCTTGCAGGTGTAAGCTTTGTTTTATCAATTAAAATCTGCCCTATTATACATATTATGCCACCTGTTACAAAACATCTTAACATCTGCATCCAATCTATACTTTGTATGAAATCCATTTTTATAATAGATGCTAGCCCCTAAGGCCACATCTTTCCCCTTTCTAGTAAGCCACAAAAAAGCCTACATAAACTTGATTACGCATAATTTATATTATATTTCTATTGAAATTGCATGTGCTATTCCTGGTATTGTTTCCCCTTGTTGTGAACTTGTTGAATTCATTAACGCTCCTGTTGCTATTAATAAAATCTTCTTTAGTTTTTTATCCTTTAACTGTTTATAAAAATAGCCGGAAAACATTGTGGCAATACAAGCACATCCGCTTCCACCTGCGTGAGTGTCCTGTCTTGTTTTGTCAAACATAAGCACTCCACAGTCATTATAATTTCCATTTATGTTATATCCCTTAGATTGTGCCATTTCAGCTAATATTTCTTTTCCTACATGTCCTAAGTCTCCAGATATTATCGCATCATAATAACTTGGTTTTCTGCCTGTATCTTGAAGATGTGTAACAAGAGTATCTAAAGCTGCCGGAGCCATTGCAGCACCCATATTGTTTGCGTCTTTAATACCCATATCTACAATTTTTCCAGGCGTTATATTTGTTATATATGGTCCTTCTCCATTTGAAGATAAAATTGCAGCACCTGCTCCGGTTACAGTCCACTGAGCTGTTGGTGGCCTTTGATTGCCCAATTCTAGCGGAAATCTAAACTGTTTTTCTGCACTACAAAAATGACTTGATGTTGCGCATATTACATTTTTAGCCGCATTTGCTTCTAAAAATACTGAGCCTAGACACATGCTTTCCACAAATGTTGAACATGCACCAAATATTCCAAAAAACGGAACATTAATGTCTCTTAATCCAAAGTCTGAAGATATACACTGATTAAGTAAATCTCCTGCGAAACAATAATCTATATCTGTGTTTGCTAAGTTTGATTTAGAAATTGCCAAATTTACTGTTTCTTTTATTATTTTACTTTCTGCTTTTTCCCAAGATTTTTCGCCCCAAAATTCATCATCTAAACACTTATCAAAATGTTGTGCCATTGGGCCATCTGCTTCTTTTGGTCCAACAATTGACGCAGTTGCTACAATTGAAGGCGGATTGTCAAATCTTATCGTCTGTTTTCCAATTCTCTGCATAATTTTCTCCTTCTCCGACCATTATCTTGGTCGAATTTTTAAATTTTAACAATTTTTTATTTATGATATAAAAACCTTATTTTAAAGTAAGAATTCCAAAGATTTTTAATAGTTGTAATTAATTATAGGTGATAATGTGTTGGTTATTAGGCAAAAATTGTTGCAATAATTCCAATTACTACTGATGCAGAAATACCAAATACCAAAACCGGACCTGCTACAGTAAACATCTTTCCTCCAACTCCCATTACATATCCTTCTGACTTATATTCTATAGCAGGCGATACTATTGAATTGGCAAATCCCGTTATTGGTATTAATGAACCTGCACCTGCAAATTTTCCAATTCTATTAAATACATTTAAAGCTGTTAAAATTGCAGATAGTGCAATTAGCGATATTGAAACAACCGTTGAAGCCATTGTGTTATCCATTCCCTTATACATACAAAAGTCCATTATAATCTGCCCAAGCGAGCAAATTAGCCCACCTACCCAAAATGCGTTAAAGCAATTCTTAAGTATTGGCGAATTTGGAGACTTTTGCTTTACATATTTGTTATATTCCTTTTGAGTATCAATTTGATTCATAATTTCCATCCTTGTATAGTTATTTAGGTTTTTAATAAGGATTTACCTATTTCCTATCTCTATCAATCATAAAGCTTAAATCCACATCTACATAGTATTCTGTAATTTTGTTGCCATTTATTTTAGCTCTTTGGTTTACAACTGTAACTCCTGTTAGGTAATCTATTGTTTTTGACGCCTCAACTATTGTTTGAACTATAGCATCTTTCCAAGATACTGTAGATGTTCCGGTAATCATTAAATGTTTTTCCATTTGTACTTACATTCCTTCCTTTTAAGGCTCAAAATTTGATTTAATTTTATATTTTCTCAAACTTTGCCTTTTATTTTTACAGAATTATCTTTTCCATTTTTTTCGAAAATATGCAAAAAAAAGATCTTCCGAGTTTATCCCGAAAAATCATTTTTTAAATTATTTTGCTTTTTTAGCTATTTCAGCAACCTTTGTAAAAGCTGCTGCATCATTTACTGCCATTTCTGCTAGCATTTTTCTGTTTATTACAACATTTGATTTCTTTAATCCATTTATTAATTGACTGTATGTTAAGCCATTCATTCTAGCTGCTGCATTTATTCTAGCTATCCATAGTTTTCTAAAATTAGACTTTTTGTCTTTTCTTCCAACATATGCGTAATTTCCAGATTTCATAACTTGTTGTTTAGCCATTCTAAATCTGTAATGTTTTGCACCATAGTACCCTTTTGCTCTTTTTATTATTTTATTATGTTTTTTACGTGTATTTATAGCTGTTTTTACTCTTGCCATTTTTACTCACCTTCCCTTATACTTTACTCTTATTTAGTTACCATATGGTAATAATCTTTTAATTCCTGCTTCACATGTTTTGTCTGCGTAAGCATCTTGAACTTTTCCTCTTGATTTAGCTCTTGGCGTTTTGTTAGCTAATAGATGTCTTCTATTTGATTTTGTTCTTTTTACTTTTCCTGTTGCTGTATAAGAATATCTTTTTTTAGCAGCTTTGTTTGTTTTTAACTTTGGCATAATATTTTCCTCCTTATTATTTTGGGTTTTTGCCCATTTTATATAAATAGTTGACTCTTATGTTCCAACTAGATATTATTTATTTAAAGTTATTTTTCAACTTTTTTAGCTAATATTACAAACATGTTCTTGCCTTCTAGCAATGGTTTCTTTTCAACTGTTGCAATATCTGATAGGTTTTCTACAAATTCGTTTAGAGTGTTTTCGCCTGCCTTAACATAGTTTAGCTCTCTACCTCTAAATCTAACAGTTATTTTAACTTTATTTCCATCTTCTAAAAATTTTCTAGCATTTTTTGCTTTAAAATCAAAATCGTGTTTGTCTATATTAGGTGTAATTCTTAATTCTTTTAATTCAAAAGTTTTTTGATTTTTTCTTGATTCCTTTTCCCTTTTAGCTTGCTCAAACTTATATTTGCCATAATTCATAAGTTTACAAACAGGGGGATTTGCCTGTGGCGAAACTAGTGCTAAATCTAGCTTTGCATCTAAAGCCTTGTCTAATGCTTCTTCTAAAGATACAACTCCAAATTTTTCTCCGTTTGCTCCAATTAATTGTACTTCTTTTGCTCTAATCTTTTCGTTAATTAGTAATTCTTGTTTTATAAAAAACACCTCCAAAAAAATAAGATTGACTTTTCAAAATAAGCCAACCCACATTTTACATTTATTTTTGCACATATTACCTACTTTTGTTTAAAAAGTGCTTTTTTAGTGCAATTATAATGTTCTAAATTCTACCTTTTGCTAACTTTGCTAAGGTGAGAAGTGGATTGCTTCTTCTTGAACGTTATTTATTTTACTACCTTTTGTATAATATGTCAAGCATTTTCACAAATTTTTCTTGACTTTTCGCCAAATATGTAATAGAATATTACGGTATAATTGAATATGACATATATAAAAACTTCTCCCCGGTGGTTTTTATATTATGATTTCATATATAATAAAAATTTGAATGGAGGGTAATTTTTACCATGAATAATACAACATATAGTATTAAAAAAGATGAAATAGAAAGAAAATGGTATATAATTGATGCCGCAAACAAGCCATTAGGAAGAGTAGCTTCAGAAGCTGCTAAATTACTTAGAGGAAAGCACAAACCTACCTATACTCCTAATATGGATGCAGGAGATCACGTTATTATCATAAATTGTTCAAAAGTAATTCTAACAGGACGTAAATTAACACAAAAAATATACAGACACCATTCTTCATATATTGGTGGAATGAAGGAAGTTCAAGCTAAGGACATGTTAGAAAACAAACCAGAAAAAATGATGACTTTAGCTGTAACAGGAATGCTTCCACACAATAGCTAAAAAATTATGAGTATATGCTGGAGCAGAGTATGAAAATATGGCTCAAAAACCAGAAGTATGGAATTTTTAGGAAATAGGAGGGAAATTTAGAAATGCCTAGAACAAGTAAAAATCAAGTAGTATTTAACGGTACAGGAAGAAGAAAAAGTTCAGTTGCTAGAGTAAGATTAATGAGTGGAAAAGGAAACATTACTGTTAATGGTGAATCATTAGATGAATATTTTGGAGAAGAAACTCTAAAAGTTATAGTTAAACAACCTTTAACAGTAACAAACACATTAGACAAATATGATGTTATTGCAACAGTAAAAGGTGGCGGATTCTCTGGTCAAGCCGGTGCAGTTCGTCATGGTATAGCAAGAGCATTAAATGCAGCTAACCTAGAATATAGACCAGTTCTAAAATCAAACGGATTCTTAACAAGAGATTCTCGTACAAAAGAAAGAAAGAAATATGGTCTTAAGAAAGCAAGAAAAGCTCCACAATTCTCTAAGAGATAATTTAAAAAAATTAAGGTTCCAAAACGGAACCTTTTTTTAGCAATTATTCTATTGGTGTTATTATTGCACTATCGTTTGAGCTAAAGCCATTTAAATTATAATATGCTTCTGGAACATTTCCAACAATTATAGATTCTGCAATTAGTACTTGATTTGTAATAGTTGAGCTAATTACATCATATGGTGTTAATATGCTTACATTTGCACTTACCTCCAAGTATATTCTATGAAGAGTTTGATTTATTCCCTGTGATGTAAATTCCGATTTTAATGTTGTATCTACATTTCCAACATGGGCTATTTTAGCATGTATTTTAGGTCCAGTACCAGAAAATATTTTTAAGCCCAATATGCTTCCTAAATAAATTTCAATTGTAGAATTACCGTCCTTTTCATAATCTTCTAATATTTTTACTGGAATATCTGAGGCTATACTATTTATGGTATTTGTATTTGCCTGTATCATGGTTATATTCCCGCTTTGGTCTTTCGTAATTGTTATAAAATCCTCATATGTATATTTTTGCATTACCATTGTAGCCTCATTATTAGATATTTTTGTTGCAATATTTTTTGCCTCATTTACGCAAAGCTCGTTTATTATGGGACTAATGGATTTTACTATTGCTATTGCTGTAATTATTGCTATTATAAGTATTACTATTATCATATAAAATTTGGGTTTTATGTGATAATTTCCAGAGTTTTTTGTGTTATTGCCATTTGCTGTCCAAATAATAAATCTAGGTCTTGAATAAATTTTGTCATTTTTCTTGCTTATATTCATTTTTTTATTCCTTACTATTGATTTTATCTTGGTATAAATAGCTGCTCGCCTGGCATAATTACATCAGGATTTTCTATATTATTAACTCGCACTATGTCTTCTACTGTGCTTCCGAACCTTTTTGCAATTTTCCACAATGTGTCCCCAGGTTTTGCGTAATAAATTACTATACTATATGTTTCTCTCCCCAATGCTTCTGTTTTGCTTATTTCATCTATAATATTTATTTCCTCTTCTTTAGTTATATCTAGATTAAAACTTAAATCTATTTTCATATCTATATTGCTATCTGACATTACAACAAAATCCTGCTTTGCAATGCTAATCTCGGTGTTTAGCTTTACTTTTGTGCTTATTTCTGGAGATGTAACTGCAAAATCAAATGGTTCAATTACATTTTTTACATTTACTCTCGAAGAGCCTTCTTCTGAATAAATAAATATTAAATTTAATTCTCCTTGGTATAAAGCCCTTCCCTCTTCTACCTGAGTTGTTACAATTTTAGGGGTTACCTCCACATCATATATTTTATTTTGACCAATTTCTTCTATTCGTGTTTGTTTTCTTAGGTTAAATGTTTCTAAAAGTTGCTCACTTTCTTGTATTACTTTTATGTTTTTTTGAGTATATTGTAGCTCACTTGTTCTACTATATATATCCTGTATTATATTTATTTCTTGCCTTCTAAATACTGAGCAAAAAATTTCTATTTCGGCTTCTACATAAACAGAGTGTTCCTCCACATTGTTTGGCTTTATTATAATATTTTTTAGTTCATATGAAGCCTTGCAAATATCGCTTTCTTCCACGCCTTGTATATCTATAAATCCCATTACAGGAATTGTGCCACAAACTGTATTTATTCTTCCATCATCTGTTAGATACACCAATTTAAAAATTGCATCTGCTTTTGTTAAAACTTTATTATAACTTATTTTGTTTTCTTTGTTTTCTAATGAAAGAGTTACTTTCATTATTTCTGATAAATTATCTACATTGTCTATAGAAATAGTGTCCTTAGCATATACCTTTGTTGTTCCACTTCCCACTTGCAAATTAACCATAATATTTTGATTTAATAGTTGCAAGTCCCCTGTATTTTCTACATCTCCTACATACTCCACATCCTCGTTTGAATATGCTGTTAAAGACAGCAAAATATTTGCCTTTAGATTAATCTTTCTACCATTTAAAATCTTACAATCTATGCTCTGCAACTCTTTTGTGCAATCTAGTTGCATGCCAGTCTTAAGCTTACTCATTTCAATGGTTCTAGCAAAATCTATATTTGTGTTTAATGCTCTAATGCTCGACTTTTCATCATCTGCAATGTATGTAACGTAAATATTTACGCTACCTTCTATCTTTACTCTACCATCTTGAACCTCTCTTTTATGTATACATATATTTCCATTTGTAGATATAATATTAAAAATATCTGGCTTTACATCAGGTACTATTTCATCTCCTTCTGCAACAATTCTCTCGCTCATTTGTCCAACTATTTGATGCATACATAAACTATTTTTTGATAACTTTATAGCCATTTCTTTACCTCCTATTTATTATTAGTTAATATATATTTCAAAGCAAAAAAAAAATTCCTAAATTAGGAATTTTTTTATGCTTATCTTATATCGTACTCTTTTCTTCTTTTTTTAGTCTCGTCCTCAGGCGGAATTATTGGGCTATATGTTTCCCCATTAAATACCTGAAGTTCAACTGTTCTTGTTAATATGTCTGTATAGCTGTATGTAACATTTCTTTGACTTTCATCATACTTCACAATAAAAATGCTTGGGTATGCCTTTTCTATTGTTGCTTGCTTTTCAAATGGTCTATTTCTTCCTAAAGAACCTTTTACGATTATCTTTTGTCCAACTTTTTCTCCAATATCCATCTTTAGATTAGCAATGTCGTTTTGATAAATCATGCTATATCACCACTCCTTTAAGATGTGCTAATTATAGCATTCCTTGCAAAAAAAGTCAAAGCCTGTCGTTTAGCGTCTGGCGTCTGTATTTACTATGGCAGTAAGGTTGTAGGCGTTTTATATAGAATTATTACATTTGTGTTACATTTTTTGTTGCATTAGTTTTTTAACCTTTTTTAAAAAACTTAAAATGCAGGTATGCAGCAAATTTTGTTATCTAATTTCTCCTCTACGTCAAGTCATCATTGATGACTTGCCTAGAGTATAAAAAAGACAAAAGGTTAAACTTTTATGTTTAACCTTTTCTAGTTTATTTACTTATTATTAATTTACTTATTGCAAAAATCCATATTTAGCTATTTTATATTAAGTTCCACTTGCTGAACTATTTATTGATAATTGCAAGTTAAAGTCAATATATTTTCCCGACGCACCATTTTCACAATCTACGTCTTGTCCTTCAACCCACATATATACTCTGTATTTTGTAATTCCTGCTGCAAGAGTTCCAAATGATTGATACTCCGAAAAGTCTTTTGCAGTAGCAAAAGCTGGGGTTACTTTAGAAAAATATGAAGATGAACTTGTTGCATTTAACTTTACATTACTAAATGCCGAATTTACGCCGTAATAATCAAGTTTAGAAGATGTGTAAGTTGACGTATCAAAATCACCCTCGCTGAATCCATATGTACTTATTGCATTGTCTCTTCCTGCTGCAGTATGTGTATCATAGTTTGGCTCCCAGATACTTGCAGTTCCAGAGGCTAATTTTAAGCTTTGAATGTCTGCAAGAGCAGTACCATCAGGAGCAGTTCCTTCGTTGACAAAAGCTATACGTGCTGCATTTTTTAATCCCGTATCTTCCCCATTGCTTTCGACACCTGAGTCGGTTGTTAAATATATTGGTGTTTGCGAACTTACTTTTAAGAATATATCAAATACTATATAATGCCCTTCTGTTCCTTTTGTATCTGTTTCCTGTTCAGCAGACAGAACGAAATCACCATCTGTATTTGTATCCACTGTGCCATAGTACATTTGCATATTTCCATCTGAAACTGTTCCAACAGTTGACACTGGTGCAAGTTCTGTTGGTATTTGATTAGTATTTTTAGAGTAATACGACTCTACCGCAGTTGTTAAATCTGCATTACTTATTACCGCCTTCCAATTTTGTCCATCTACTGATATTTGCAAACCATTTGCAGCTTGAACATTAACTGTAAGTGAACTTACTGTTACGGTTTTGTTCGCTGTAAACCATGCATAAGATGATGTTACTAATAACACTGCCATTAATAATAGCAATAATATTGCTGATTTTAAACTTGTTTTCTTTTGTCTTTTTCTACTCATTTTTTATCTCCTTTTTACCGTATTTATATTATTTATACAACATACTACATTTTTAGTCAATACAAATTGGCTATTTGTAACCTAAATGTAATTTTTGTAATACTTTGCAACATTTTGTAACATTATGTAATATTTTATTATTATTGGGCAATATGTTCTTCTGTAATATCCATGTGCATTTTCATCATTCCACCAATTAAGTCATCTATACAGTCTGGGTCATCTCCTTCTACCCAAATTACTACGGTAAATCTATCTATGTCTCCAGATTTAAAATCTGTTCTTTGTGCAGCCATTACAGTTAGGTCATCTATAAATGCAACTGTATTACTTTCTGCCTCTCCTGTGGTTTCATTTCTTTTGGCATACACTTCTTTTTCGCCATTTCTGTATAACATTACTCTTATTGCTCTATCTACATTTCTTACAACATCATCTACAAGTATTGTATACCAGTAGTTTATAGTATCTGCTCCCTTGTTCTCTACATAAAAAGTATATGCTATATAATTGTCCCCATTATGAGTTCCTTCTCCTTGGGTATCTAGGTCACTTGGTAACCAGTTTATAGATATATTATCTACAAATTCTAGTTCCTCTACTTTAAGAATCTTTTTTTCATCTTTTTCGTCTAGTCTTTCGTACATTACAAGTCCGCTCTTTTTTGCAAGGCTTTCGTCAAGAGCAACAGTAAATGCACCGCCTTCATAGAACAGTCTTAGTAAGAAATATATTATTACTAAAAACAAAATCATTATTAAAATGCAAATCTTAATAAGCCTTATTGTTCGTTCTCTTTTTTTTAGTTTTTCAGACCTAAGCTCCACTTGTTCTTTATCGCCAGCAGAAACGATTTTGTTTTTTTCTAAAATACTATTTAATTGTTCGTTTTGCTCACTTGCCTTTTTCTTTTTCATAAATTCTCCTTTTTATTATTCAGTAATTTGAGTAAATGCCACTGTAACATTAAATACTGCTGAGCTATTTGTTTGTAGTGTGGACTCAGTGTCTGCAATATTGTTCATTGTGGTAGTATCTGGATTATCGTCCCACATTACATATATTCTAAATGTTTTAGATGTTACATTATCTGTAAGGTGTATAGTGCCTGTTATTGCTTCATTGTATTGCTCAAATTCTATTTTTTCGCCTCCATCTACAGAATAGCCGGTAGCAACAATATCGCTAACAGCACTGGTTTCATCTGCGCTAACATTTATTTCATACTTAAATGATACATCAACATCTGTGCAATCAAATTCTATATCAAAATACCCTTCTGCTGTTGGTGCAATTATATTTGCTGCAATATTATCATTTCCGGGAAATACTGGCACTATTTTAGATGATAAATCAGGATTATCTTTTATAGATACTTGGTTTACTGTAATATTCCACCTAGATATTGCAATAGTAGCGTCTCCTGTGGCAGAGCTTAAATACTTGGCATATGTGCTACCTATTAAATAAGCTGTTAGTGCAAGTATAATACATAATAAAATTATTAAAATTATTTTTTTATAGTTTTTCATAAGCACCTCTTTTTGATTTTACATTTAACTATTTTGCTTTTTTTGTTCTGCAACTAGCTGTATTACTAACTGCAAGCCAGTTTCTGTTGGATTTTCTTGATAATATTCATAGGCTCTTTGCCCCCAATATGTGTCTTCTTCATCATCTCCAGATTCATATGGCCAGTTAACCGAAATTGTAAATGTTCCATATCCACTAAGAGCTTCTAGTTCTGTATTATCAACGACTACCTCTATTTTAAATGGATAATCATTTGCAATTTTGCTATCTAAATCTTCCTGGCTATAGCCATCTCCTACCTTGTATGTTTCTCCAAATATTGTAAATTCTTTAAATTCATAATAAATATCTGCTATGGTTTCGCCCACATTTTTTACTATTACAGTTTTTTCATATGTTTCCATTCCAGGATAAATTTGACTTACATCTATTACAACACTTGTTACATCTTCTTCGTCTCCAACCTGAAAGGTTACGTCCCATGATGTTACATGTGCAGATAATCCGCCACTAACTTTAGTTGCAAATATAAACCAGGCATAAGAATTAAATGCTAATAATACTATTAAAACTATTAGCGTATGTAATTTTATATATTTACTTAATCCTTTCTTTGGTTTATTATTTGTTTTCATTTTCTTCCTCTTCTTTATCTTCTTCCTTTGCAGCTTTATGTTCATTTATTATTTTAATTATGTTTATAATTATTAAAACTGTAAGTGGTACAAATATTAAGAAATAGAATCCATATAAATTGTTTATGGTTTTACTAATAAAACTTAAGATATATGTTTTATATATAATAATTCCATATACTTGGTCTTGCGAAACTACTGGGTCTTCTACTTCATTTGCAATTCCTTTTGTATGAAATTTGTACTCTCCATTTTCTTCTTCAATTTGTATTACTTGATGAGTTACTATTTTTCCTTCAAAAGAGTCTTCTGTGCCCAAATACACTAAGTCGTCGCCTTCTTTTATACTACTTGGGTCTACAGATTTGGCAATTAAAATATCGCCTACTTGATATTTTGGTACCATACTTTCGGTTACTATATTAAAAATTCTAATTCCTGCTATTGTTACATTGTTGTTTGTAACTCTTTGTAAAATTACTACTGCTAGTATTAAAATAATTAAGACTACTAACATGTAATACAGAATATTCCCTATTATTTTTAAGACTTTTGCCATGTTTTTGCTCCCCTTTGAATTATAATTTCTTACATTTTTATTTTTTCTAAGTACTTTGTAATGTGTTTGCTAAATATGTTTTGTATTTCTTGCATGCTTGCTTGATTTCTATATTTTATAATTGCAAATTTTTCTCCTATAATATTTTTTAAATCCTTTTCGGACATATCACAATTCATGCCAATTACTTTTTCAAGCATTTTACTTATTACAATATTTTCAACTTCATGTTTTCTGGTTTCATTTTGTGCCATGCTCTCTTTATCTTTGTCCAGCGTGCTTAAAATTAAATAATCTAGATAAAAAGAATCGTCCATTAGTTCCTTTAAATTGCCATCATCATCATAATCATTTTTCTCTTTTACGCTTTTGGTTTTATCATCCATATTTTCTCTTAAATATGTCCAAAGTCCCATTGCATATTGGAAATTAACATTTTTTAGTATAACGTTGGTCTTTTTAATTGGCTCTCTTACCAACGATATGTGTCTTTTATCTATTATTTTATATACTTCAGATGATGTTAAATCAGAAATCTTTATTTCTAATTTTGAAATTCTCTCCAGTATGTCGTCTGGATTTTTTGCTTTTTGACCTTTTGCTCCTCCGCTATCAAGATGTGCATCTAAGGATAAGTTTACATTTACTACCTCGTCAGACATTTTCGACTTTCCAGTGTATTCTATGTGTTTGCTGTTTTTGCTTGAAGCTTCTGCATATTGTTCTAGCGTTTTTTTCCTTTGATTTACAAAAAATTTCATGTTTTGTATTAAAGTGTAAATTAATCTATTTTCGTATGTATCGTAACTTTCTTCTTTGTTTATATTTAAAATTTTAGAAGGCTTTACATCTCCTGTTTTTTTATCAACTTCTTGAATAAAGTTTGTATTTTTTGAAAGATTTTTTATACTTTCAACCGTTATTTTTCTTGCCTTCTCAATTTTTACAATTTCTTCTTCATTTATAATAAATCTATTAGGACTTCTAAGGATATTATCTAGGTATGGAATTGTATTTTCTATAATTTCTATCCATTCTACGTCTCTTATTACATTTTCGTAATCAGTATTTACGTGAGCAGTAGATTCAATATTTTCTTTAAATTGTTTTTCCTTTTTAGGATTGGCGTCTTGATATATATCAACTATATTAAGATTATCCATTTATTATCCCTCCTAAGTAAGCTTCTTTAATCTCGTCATGTATTCTATACATTCCTTCATTTTGCCTTTTCCAAATGTTTGGTCTAAGAACTCTATATATGGTGTTATTTCATCTCTTATATATGAAACATTTAACTGTTCAAATTTTCTTAATACCTTTTTTGCCATAAAGTAATCTACCCCAGCTATTTCATCTCCTCCACATGCCACATATACTGGTACAAATTTTTTCATATGAGCAACAATACGGTTACCAAATGCTATACGAAAATGTCTAATTGTATAATCATCCATTAATTCTATTTTTGAAAGTATTTCTTCAGATACTTGGTGTTCCTCCATAGCAGTTGTAAATAATTTATCTAAATATGAATAATTTATATCCATTGGTGGCATATCTTCAGGCTCAAAAACCTTACCTTTATCGTTTATGTCTATAGGCATAGCTCTATCGTAAACCTTATCTGTAACCATAAATGTGGAGTCATCGTTGTTTATTGTTCCTATATACCACATATTTGGTGGTATTTTAAGTTTCCCTTCTTTTAGCCTTTTAGGGTCGCTCTTCCATGCACTTGGCACAAGCTCTATTATCCACTCATCTTTGTTAGGCATTTCTAGTATTGATAGCATTTCTGCAAAGTAATACTCAACACGTGAAATGTTCATCTCGTCCAAAATTATTGTATATACGTCATCTGTATATCCTGCAACATACATTTCTTTTAAAACGTCTGTCTCATTGAATTTTTTAGTAAACTCGTTAAAGTAACCAAAAAGTTCTGTTCTATCTCTCCAAGATGGTTGAACTGAAGCAACACACGAGTCATGTTTTAAAAACTTTCCCCAAGCATATGCAAGAGAGGTTTTTCCTGTTCCAGAAATACCCTGCAATATAACAAGTTTTGTTGAGGCAAGCGCAGATATAAATAATCTCATCATATCTATTGTGTAGTATAGGTGTAATCTTGAAGCTGCAAAATTTCTAAAGTTTTCGCAAAGTTCTGGTAATGTAAATGAATTTCCATAATCCTTAATTTTATAATTTGCATATTCCTCATCTATACTTTCTAGTTTTGCAAATCTCTGACCTTGTGCATTAGGGTCTTCTTCTTGTTTTTCTTCTTGAGGATCTTCTATGTCACTTTCTCCTGGCTTTAAACCAAGTTGCGAAACTTTCATTGCTAAAATATCCTGTTTTTCTTTTACCAATCTTGCAACTTGTCCATTTAATGAAGCTACTTCATTAAGTAGTGCGTCTTGATCTATTGCCTTTTTACGCACTTTTCCATATTTTCTTATTGTAAAGAAAATAAGAAGTCCGAATAAGAACAAAAAGCATTAATATTAGGCCAACAGCAATTGCAACCAGTATCCATTCTGGCATTGAAAAATCGCCTTTATAATTATTTATAATGCTAGTATATGATTTTACATCTACTGCCTGTTTTATTCCATTTCCAATTCCTTTAAACATTGTTATAACGCCTGAGAAGAATTGCCCTAGAAAATCATATAAAAATTTTGTAAATGTCTCCATATTACACCTCTATCTTTTTAAATTTTTATTAGCCTGTTTACTATTTCCTCGTTTATAAGCACCTTGTCAAAATAATCTAGGCTCTTGCTTGCAATTACATAGTAAAATACATTAAGTTTTTCAAAATTAGCATACCCTGGTTCAAACGACTCATCTAATACCACTGCAAATTTAAATCCTTTTCTCATAAGTTCATAGATGTTTTCTCTATTATATAAAAACTCTTTATATGTAATTTTAAAATTTATATTATCCTGAATTGCTGGATTATTTACAATTGTAAGTAGGCTTTTTAATTTTCTTTTTTTCTTAAATAAGCTTGTTGCAAATTCTATTATATATTGCCTTTTAAAATTTCCTTTTAGTATATCTTGAATTATAGTAACACTCATTAGGTTATATTCTACCAAAAGCTTGTCTTCTTCTATAATTCCCGAATTAAATACGTTTTCTATTGCTTGATTACTATATATTGTTGGAAATTTAATATCGTATCTCAAATTTACTCTATGTACATTTCCAGCGCCTGCATAATCCGTAATTTTTAGTGAAAATTCATCTGATTCATATTTTTTTAGGAAATCTTCTTTTTTGCATGAATACTCATTAAATGCACTGTAAAAATTTTGCTTAAAATCTTCATTATCTTTTTTTAGTAATTTTTTTCTTATTTTAAACAGCTTGTCTATAGCTTTTTCTGTATCTACCTTGTAAGATATTTTGTCGAAATATAAAATGTAGTAATAAAATAATCCCATGTTTTCTATTATTTTTTTCTTTTCGGGGAATTGATTTACAAGCTTTTCTTCTTCTTCTTTTAGTGCATTTAAAAAATTTTTTCTAAACGCCAGATTTTCATTTTTAGGATAAAAGTTGTAAAATCTTACATTCAGATATGCGTCCATATATCTTAATGCAATTTGTCTATTATATGATTTTTCAAATATTAGTTTT
>CAZXVQ010000008.1:0-18309 GCA_964644295.1 uncultured Clostridium sp. | reverse complement strand
TTTATCTAACGCTTCTATAAATTCTTTCTCATCTTTAAAAGATCTATAAATTTTTACACTATTTATTTTCTTAACGTTATCTGTATAAAACCCATTAGAATTACGTTTTTTCCTATATTCTATATCACCAAAAATAGTAATAAATATATAATTTTTTTCATACTTTGTCATTTCGTTTATATAGTAATATTTTTCTATCTTTTCTGATATTCTATCAGGTCCAATACCACCTTCATCTTTATATTTTTTTTCAACTTGAAAAGGGTCTAAAGTTATTGTTTGTTTAAAGCATAAACAAAGATGAATAATTGATATAAATAAGAATAATACAAAAAGTGGCGCAAATAGAAATATACTTACTACCATTAATGCTAATTCTATTATTCCAAATCTCTTCATATAATTTATAAAACTAAAAGTAAAAATATTATTTCTTCTCATTATCATCTCTCCTTTCTTTTGATTTATTTGTAAAAATTATTACATTTGAAATTAATAAAGCTTCTATTCCAGTAAAATTTACATTACCACCTATTGCTTGTATTATTAATAACGGGACTACTATTATATTCAATATAATAATTATTATCTTTAAAACTTTGTTTTTCTGCATATTTAATTCCTTTAATTAATTACTTTTTACTATCTAAAAATTCAATCAATTTTGTTTCATTCTGATATACTCTAAATAATGAAATTGTATTTATAACTGTTTTTGATTTTTCGTTACCATTTTTTATTTTATCTATTTCGCCATTTATTACGATTTTATCAGTAGTTACATTATAATTAGTTACTTTTTTAATAATATATTGAATAGTAGAATCAATTCTATCAATACTTTCTCCACCTGTTGTATGTTTTTCGTAATAATGTAACTCATTATTTTCAATAAATAATTTTGAATTACCTAATTCATTTCTGATTTTTTGATTATAACAAAAATTAATAAATAGTGGAATTCCCTTTCTTACTTTTAAATTTTTGATTTTATTTTTATCTTTATGAAATTTTTCCATAGTATTTCACTACCTTTCTATAAATATTTTAACATAGAAATATCGAATTTTAGCAAAATTATTGTAAAAATATACACTTTTGCGATTTAAAATGTAAAATATGTAGTTTCAAACTCGCTATGCCCCATTAACTCTCGTAAAACTTCTCTATATACTCATTCTTTCGCACCATTACTTAAATTGTAGTTTTCATTCTAATTTTGGTTTCCGTCTAATGATATATCTATAACCTCTTTTATCGGTATCTCTGTTCCATCCCCCAAAATTATAATTTGCTTGTATTCATCAATTTTTTTAACAATTCCCTTTGATGTAACATATTTTCCACCGTTCTTTTTATTATCTGGCACAAAATAAGTAAATGACGCAACCTGTTTCATAGGCAATTGTTCTTGTAGCATCTGCATTTTTACGTCTAATATGGCTTTATTTTCATCGTCCAGTTCAATTCTTTCTTCTGTTAATCTTCCTGTTTCTTCAATTGCGTCATCATATCCAGTAAGAGCTGCAAATGGTGCAAACTGTGCCGCTCTTTCTTCTAAACTCATTTGTGGATGTCTTGTTGATACATGGTGTGGTAAATTAATTATATCATCATATCTTCCCATTATTCTTTGTGCCCTCCAATTTGTCTATTTCGGTCAATGGTTGTGCCACCCTCCTGCAAGTTCATTCCTTTTATAATAGCATTTTTTCCATATTTCTTTTTAATGTCTATCATGGCTTTTTGTATGTTTTTTTCAGATATTTCTTTTTGCTCTTCTTCTTTTAGTTTTTCATAGTCAGTAAATAAATTGACCTGCTCAAATGATTTTTCTTTTTTGCCCGCTTCTTCGCTTACCACATTATTTGCTGTAACATTTATTCTTCTAACAAGTAGCCTGCTATCTATTATTCTATCGTATAAATCCATAGTTGCCTTTATTATAATTTTTGTAGAGGCTGTCTTATGGTCTAAATTAATGGTTCCGTGTGCATGTTTGGGTATTTTCCTTCCATATCTGTCTGTTGTTGTCTCGCCTTTATATGCCGAACTTATATAAGTATCTGTTAGATTTTCTACATCGTAGCCTATTGTTAAAACTATTTGGTCTGTAACAAGATTTTTATCTACTAGGTCTAATGTAAGTAATTCTGTCATTTCTTTTACAATAAGCTTTGTTTTTTCGTAATCATAAGGGCAATGCAATACCTGCCCAGAACTAATGCTGTGGCTTTCTGGTTTGTATGCTTTTATCTGTTCCATTGTAGTAGGTTCAAATCCCCACGCATGGTCTATTAGCAATTCTGCATTAATTCCAAATAATTTGTATAATAAATCCTCATTATTAATTGATGTTCTTGCAATATCTCCCATGGTATATATGCCATGTTTTTCCAGTTTTTTTAAGTATCCCTTCCCAACTCTCCAAAAATCTGTTATCGGCCTATGTTCCCACAGCAATTTTCTATACATTTTTTCGTCCAACCCAGCTATTCTTGCGCCATTTTTGTCTGGTTCTGCATGCTTTGCAACAATATCCATTGCCACCTTGCATAAATATAAATTTGTGCCAATACCAGCAGTTGCAGTTATTCCAGTTGTGTTATATACATCATTTATTACTTTGGTTACTAATTCTCTTGCCTTCATATTATATGTTTTCAAATAATGTGTAATATCTATAAATACCTCGTCTATTGAATACACATATATATCTTCTGATGAAAAATACTTTAAATAAATATTATAGATATTTGTACTATACTTCATATAATATGACATACGTGGTGGGGCTATTATATAACCTAATTCTAAATCCCTATTTTTCTTTAATGCTATATCATCATACGAATTTCCTGTAAATGTATTATTAGGTGCTTTTCTTTGCCTTTCTATGTTTATTTGTTTGACTTTTTGGACCACCTCAAACAATCGTGCACGCCCAGGAATTCCATATTGTTTTAAAGATGGACTAACAGCAAGACATATAGTTTTTTCCGTTCTACTACTGTCTGCAACCACTAAATTTGTAGTAATAGGATTTAATCCTCTTTCCCTACATTCTACAGATGCATAAAAGCTTTTAAGGTCTATTGCGGCATAAATTTTTTGTTCCACGTCTTGCATATCACCACCCATTTTTAATAGTAAAATTATTATAGCATTTATTTTGGTTTTTGTAAACACTTGTTTGTGAAAAAAATTAATTTTTTCATGTCCTTATTTTTTTGCTAAGGCTATTTCCACACTGTATTGTCTACCATTTCTAACGTATTTTATATTAACAATGTCCCCTATTTCTTTTTCATATATATATCTTCTTAATGTTGACATCTTTGTAAGCTCTATTTCGTCAATTTCCAACAAAATATCGCCAGTTTGAATTTCCGCCTTGCTTGCAGGTGAATTTTTAACAACAGATGTAACATAAATTCCGCTATCAAAGCTCATACTAATTCCTAATTGTGAATTAATGTATGGCAAAATTGCCTTATCGTAAGCAAATACTCCAAGCGTTACAGCATTGTATTTTCCAGAGGTTCTCAGCTTTTCTATAATTGGCTTTATTGTATTAATCGGAACTGCAAAGCCCATCCCTTCAGCTGATGTAATCTTTACAGAATTTATTCCTATTACATTTCCACTACTATCTATTAATGGTCCCCCACTATTTCCCGGATTAATTGTAGCATCTGTTTGAATTAAATCTTCCATGTAATATGTTTCGTCATCTTCTTCTATCTTTATAGTTCTATCTAATCCACTAATAATGCCTGATGTAACGGTTCTTTGAAATTCATAGCCTATTGGATTTCCTATTGCATAAACTTGTTGTGTAATTTTTACAGAATCTGAATCTCCCAAATTTAAATAGCTAAGATTATTTGATGTTATTTTTATAATGCTTAAATCCAGGTCTGTATCTGACCACACAACAATGGCTGTAAAATTCCTTCCGTCCTCTAGTGTTACATAACATGTATCATTTATCTCCCCTGATACGTGCTGATTTGTAACAATGTAACCATCTTCTGATACAATAAATCCAGTGCCCAGTCCTAAACTTACAGACCCATCTTGCAAAAATATCGTACTACCTTTATTTTTTATTTTAGATATTCCAACAACAGAATTATTAACCTCTTCAATAATTGTCGAAATATCTTGCTCTTCCGATACATTAATTACAGATGTAGTCTTTTTTGCATTGTAATTACTGATATACTCCTGCTCCATACTAAAGGATATGTAAATGCAGTAAGCAAGCGCCATAAACGAAATAATTAATATTAATATTGCTATAACCTCTAAAGTTTTTATAAATTTATTTTGTTTTTTTGCCATCTAAAATCTCCTTTCAGTTTATGCTATTATTTCCACATTTGTGGATTATAAACATTAATAGATTTTTAATTTATATTTATTTTGCTAATTTTTCTACATAATTATCTGTTTTTTTAGTTTGTGTATTTCCAATTTTCCCAAGTATTTATTTGCTTTGAAATTAATACTTCTGTTGGTTTGTCGAATATTGTAATTTTTTGTAATATGATTTTTTAAAACCTTCTATTTTCTATTGCAAAACCCACATTATAATGATAAAATACACGTATCAGTAAATTTGTACGAAAAAAATATTAGGGTGATAGAAATGAATAAATTATACAATTTA
Source organism: uncultured Clostridium sp. (assembly GCA_964644295.1). GTDB lineage: Bacteria > Bacillota > Clostridia > TANB77 > CAG-508 > CAG-245. Next base: position 13,634 of record CAZXVQ010000008.1, on the reverse strand, counting down.
ACAAATCCACAAAAATCAATTTGGCTAACAGAACAATTCTACAAAGGCTCTTGTGTTAATAACCTATGCGGAACAGTAATGATACACCAAGTTGTTGATTTTGACCTACTAAAAAAGGCTATTAACATGTTTTTAAGAGATAACGACAGCCTAAGATTTCGCATTGTTATCGATGATAATGGTATTGCAAAGCAATATATCTCTGAATATGCTGAAATGGATTTTATTGTTCATAACATAGCAAATGATACTGAATTAAAAGATTTAGAAGACAAAATTGTAAAAACCCCTTTTGAAATTATTGATTCTCCTTTGTTTGATATTCAATTATATAAGTATCCAAACTCTTTTGGTGGAATTATTACTAAAGCTCATCATTTGGTTTGTGATGCTTGTACCGCCAGTTTAATAGCAAATAAGATTATTAACATATATTCTGGTTTATTAAGCGGTACTGATTCTGAAGAATTACCAACATCATATTTAACTTATATGGATTCTGAAAACGAATATTTAAGTAGTAAAAAATTTGAAAATGATAAAAAATATTGGGAAGAACAGTTTACTACTGCACCTGAAATTGCCACAATTCCATCAAAAAATTCAACAACAACAAACTCATGTGATGCCTTAAGAATGTCTTTTGCGCTTGATGAAGAAATGGTAAACCACATAAATTCTTATTGCAAAGCTAATGGTATATCTTTATTTAATTTCTTAATGTCGTTGTTTGCTGTTTATATTGGTAAAATTTCAGACTTAACTGATTTTACTTTAGGCACTCCAATTTTAAATAGATCTAATTTTATAGAGAAAAACACTCCTGGAATGTTTATTAGTACAGTTCCTATGAAGTTTTCTTTGTCATACTCTGAAACTTTTGTAAATCTGGCAAAAAAAGCTGGAATGGATGCTTTTCAAATTTTTAGACATCAGAGATATCCGTATCAGAATATTCTAGAGCATATTAGAACGAAAAATCCTTCTCAGCCAAATTTATATGATATATTAATTTCATACCAAAACACAAAAACAAATAGAAATACGTCTACTATACCATATTCTGTACAGTGGGTATTTCCAGGTCAAACGGCGGATTCTTTAGATATTAATATATATGACATGAACGACACCGGCAAACTCAATATATCATATGATTTCAAGAGTTCAAAATACACCTTGGATGAAATTGAGTTAATACATAATCGTATTATGTCGATGATTGATTATGTGCTTACTCATCAACAATGCACAATTGGCGATATTGATGTTGTTACACCTCTAGAAAAGGAGTTTATACTTGACTGCTTTAATAATACCGATTATCAATACGATGAATCACTTACATTAATAGATTTGTTTGAAAAGCAGGCAGAAAAAAGCCCAAATGATACCGCAATTATTTATAATAATAAATCTTATACATATGCAGAACTTCTTAATATGACAAACCAAATTGCAACATTTATACATAGCAAAGGAATATACAACAAAAAAATAGCCGTTTTAATGAATAAATCGGCCAAAACTGTTGCAACTTTTCTTGCTATAATGAAGTCTGGCAATGCCTACATCCCTATAGATCCGGCTTATCCATCTGATAGAATTACATATATAATTGAAAATAGTGGTAGTAATCTTACAATTTGCGATTCTTCCAATGGATTGGAGGTTCCAAATTGTGTAGAGCTTCCTGAACTTTACCCTCAAAAAAATACAGAGTTTGCAAACCAAGCACTTCCAAATTCTCTTGCCTATATCATATATACTTCTGGGTCAACAGGCAAGCCAAAAGGGGTTCAAATAAAGCACAAAAACATAATAAATACTCTTCTTTGGCGTCGAGATTATTATAAGTTTGACAGCGATATAACTGTGTTCCAAGTTCCGTCTTTTTCTTTTGACAGTTCAGTAGAAGACATATTTACCGCTTTAATATCTGGTGCTAAGCTTGTTATTCCAAGCTTTACAAAAATGGATATTAATAGTATTTGTGATTACATTAGCAAATATAATGTAAACCACTTTTTGGTAGTTCCTAGTCTGTACAGAGTACTACTAGAAGAAAAAAGTGATTACTTAAAATATTTTAAAATTATAACAATTGCAGGAGAAAGTTTTAATACTAAATTGGTAGAAGATCATTTTAAAAAGCTTCCAGATGTTAGATTGGTAAATGAGTACGGTCCAACCGAAAATAGTGTTTGTTCAACTTTTTACGAATTTACTGCTGATGACACTATTGTTTCAATCGGATTTCCTATTTACAATTGTAAGTGTTTCGTTGTGAATCAGCATCTTGACTTATTACCTCCTAACACTCCCGGAGAACTATGCTTAACTGGACGCGGACTTTCTGATGAATATTTGAACAATCCAAAAGCAACAAGCGAGCATTTCGTTCATTCATCAAAACTGGATTGTAGGCTTTATAAAACTGGGGATATCGCCGAGTATAGTGCAGACTGTGGATTAGTGTTTCTTGGTAGAAATGATTCACAGGTTAAACTACATGGATTTAGAATAGAGTTAAGTGAAATTAATAATCTCATCTTAACTTATCCAGAAGTTAGAGATTCAATAACCTTAGCGAAGTCACTAAATAGCAGTAAACAGGTATTAATGTCCTATATATTGGTTTCCAAGGATTTTTCAATGGACCTACTAACTGGCAAATTAAAATCGGCTCTTCCATATTACATGGTACCAGAAATTGTAATATTGGATTCATATCCGGTAACCCCTAATGGAAAAGTTGATACAAAGGCATTGCCTTTAGTAAAAACATCGGATACAAAGGAACACAAATTGCCATCAAATGAAATAGAAAAAACAATGTTGGATGTTTGCATGCAGGTTTTAAATGTAAGTTCTTTACATGTAGATGACAATCTGTTTACTGTAGGGCTAGCAGATTCGCTAAACATACTTACTATAACCTCCAAGCTTTTTGCACAAAATATAAACATTCCAGCTCAAAATTTTTATGAGTTTTTAACTATTGAAAAAATTGCAAATAATTATTCAAAAAACACTTTGCAAAATAGCTCAAATATAGTAACATTAAAATATAAAACAGATACAAATATACAAGACCATACAAACGCAGAATTTGGCTATTCAAATGTATTATTAACTGGTGCTTCAGGGTTTACAGGGATACATCTTTTAGAATGTATATTAAGAATGTCTTCTGCAAACATAACCTGTATCGTTAGAAAAAAAGACGACATATCATCCCTAAATCGTTTAAGAAATCTATTTATATATTATTTTGGCAAAGAGCAACTTCCTGTTTTCGACAAAAGAGTTACAGTTTTTAGCGGGGATTTAGCATACAATAAATTTGCTCTTAATAATGCTGATTATACATCTTTAAAAAAATGTGATTGCGTAATTCATGCAGCTGCTCTTACAAAACATTACGGAAAGCCTGATTTGTTTTACTCATCAAATGTTATAGCAACTCAAAACCTAATAGATTTTTGTAAAGAAAATAATTTAACACTAAACTATTTATCAACAACAAGTATTAGTGGAGAAGGGCTGCCTTCAGAGTCCACAAAAAATGATTTTACTGAAAATGATTTTTACATTGGACAAAATTACACAAGTAATGTTTATATAAAAACAAAATTTGAAGCAGAAGAAAGGATTTTTAAAGAGCAATATAATGGATTAAATGCTAATATATTTAGATTGGGAAATCTAATGGGTAGAGCAACAGATGGAATGTTCCAAAAAAATAAATATGATAATGCCTTTTATATGAGATTGGTGGCACTGGCTAAAGTTGGCATAATTCCAGACACTTTTAAGGCTTTAAATTGGGATTTTACGCCTATAGATGATGTTAGTTTAGCAATTATAAAATTGCTTTCAATTCCATGTATAAAAAATTGCGTATTCCACATAACAAATCCAAATTTAATTTCAACGTCTAAATTATTGGATGTTTTTAAAAAGCTAAACTTGGAATTAAATTTTATAGATTTCGATAGTTTTATGAAGTCACTGTCTACGAGGCCAAGTCTAATGAAATACTTTGTCTCAGAATTGTCTGCTCCCATGTTTTTGGATAATAAAAAAATTCCAATTAAGGTGCAGAGTTCTATAACCAACAGTTATCTTGACAAGACGGATTTTAAATGGTCTAATATTGATGAACACTATATACTACAATTTTTAGAAAAAGCAGGTTTTCTAAATGACGTAAATAAAGAACTATAATTAGGAGGATAAGATGAAAAAATCGATAAAACTAAGATTAATATTCCTGTATAATATAACACTATTAATTAGTGCTGTTGCATTATATTATTTAATTCCAATATTACTTAATTATGCGCCAGGAAGCATAAACACAGAATTTGACAGACAAATGTCTGGAGGGTTTACATACCTTGAGCAAATAATTTTGTTAACTGGATGTTTATCTGTTTTAATAACACTTACCTTGCTTTTTATATTAAGAAAACTAGACAACTACTCATTTTACAAATCTGAATATTTAAAAACACACGATAAAAAGTATGCTGTAGAATTAACCAAAATAAAGAAAATATGTTTTTCATTGCCAAGTTACATACTAATAATATTTATTACAGTTCCAATTGTTCTTGAAATATTATTTTTGCTGGCACAAACATATACATCCAATACTGATTTCAAATTAATATTAATAATATTTATCGTTTCTACAATTGCTGTATCTATAGATAATATGTACGCAAAAAAGCTGATGTCAGGTGTACTTACAGATTTAGAGAACCTGGAGCTTCCAGCCAAAAAAGGGAAGCTTCTTGTCAAGGTTTTAGTGCAAATAATTCCAATAATTTTTGTAGGGGTAGTTTTTACATTCCTTTCTGTTTCATCTATATATGAGCAACAGAATGGGCGTCTACTTTCAGAATATTACTCTTTGCAATTTAAATATCTTTCAAAAATCAAGCAGCCAACAAGCTATGACCAATTGGAAAATCTTATGGAAATGGTTGATTTATCTGATGATACAGATACGCTATATATAGCAGACAGCAATTTTAACTTTGTATATTCATCTGGAGAATTGACGAACTTTTTTAAGACATATGCTCAGGAATTCTCTTTAAATAGTGACTTAATAGTTTATGACTACTATGGCACATCCGGGCAGGGTATTATATTCCCACTAGAAATAAATGGGGAAACATGGTATTTAGGAGCTCACTATTCAGTCTATTCTTCAAGTATGCTAATATCTACCTTCCAGTATATGATATTAATTTCTATAATATGTATATTAGTATTAACATATTTCTGTAAAGAGCTTTGTGGAAGTATTTCCACTGTTGAAAATGCGTTACAAGTCATTTGTGATAATAAAACTTTGGACAAGAATTTATTTGTAACTTCAAATGATGAGATTGGCAGTTTGGCAATTACTATAAATCGCCTTCAAGAGCTTAACCAGCAACAATTGAAGCAAATTCAAAATAATCAAGAAATTCTTATGGAGAAAGAACGTTTAGCTTCTCTTGGACAACTAATTGGTGGTATTTCTCATAACTTAAAAACCCCAATAATGTCTATTTCAGGGGCAACAGAAGGTATCCTAGATTTAATTGAAGAATACGAATCTTCTGTTGGAGATCCAGAGGTTACTGTAGAGGATCATCATGCAATTGCCAAGGATATGCGTGATTGGATAGATAAAATCCATTCATATACAGCATATATGTCTGATATTATAACTGCTGTAAAAGGTCAGGCTGTGGTTTTATCTGAAAATGAAAATGCTGAATTTACAGTTGACGAACTACTAAAGAGGGTTGATATATTAATGAAGCACGAAGTTAGAAATGCCTCATTAACTATAGAAACAAAATTAGATGTTCCAGAAAGCACAATATTGCATGGAGACATAAATAGCTTGGTACAAGTAATAAATAACTTAATAACTAATGCTATACAGTCTTACAACGGAAGGAAAAATGATTCAATATTGCTAGAAGTAAAAACTGTTGGAGAAACATTAGTAATTTCTGTAACAGACCATGGTTGCGGCATGCCCAAAGCAGTACAAGATAAATTATTCAAGTCGATGGTTACAACCAAAGGAAAAAATGGTACAGGTCTTGGAATGTTTATGTCATACTCAACAATCAAAGGACATTTTAATGGAGATATAACCTTCGAATCAGAAATTGGCAAAGGCTCTACATTTAATGTTATTTTACCTTTGAGAAAATAATGCAAATAAAAAGCGCCAATCTTGGCGTTTTTTTCTTTATTTAATATTTTTCCATTATCAACCTAAATTTTTCATCTTTAAAACATTTTGTGTCTTGCATATTGCAATTTTCGACAATTGTTATTATAATGTGTATAGTTTATATTAATTTAGAAATTGGAGTAATAGTATGAGAAAAAATCAGGTAAGCCAAAATACAGGCGGTTACAAAATAATCGTTGTAGATGATGAGCAAGGTATTGTAGATTCTCTATCCATATTTTTAAAACGTTCTGGATATAATTTTACCGGTCTTACAAATCCAGTAGAAGCCATAGAACGTGTTAGAAATGAGCGCTTTGACATGATGATTTTGGACTTTATGATGGATCCAATTCATGGTGATGAAGTTGTTGAGGAAATAAGGAAATTCAATACAGACTTGTATATTTTGTTGCTAACAGGTCACAAGGATTTAGCTCCACCTCTTGAAACAATAAGAAGGCTGGATATTCAGGGCTATTGCGAAAAAAGCGATAAATTTGACCAGTTATTATTGTTAATTGAGTCAGGTATTAAATCTATTGACCAAATGAATACCATTCGAGATATAAACAATGAATTACATGATAAAAATGATGAACTTGAAAAGGCCTATTTAGATACAATTGGAATTTTAAGGCAAACAGTTGAGGCAAAAGACCCTTATACAAGAGGTCATTCTGATAGAGTATCTGAGTATTCCGTTTTAATTGGTGAGCAGATGGAGCTTGACCAAGACACTCTTCACATATTAAAAATTGGTGGGCTTTTCCACGACATAGGCAAGATAGGAATTCCAGACAGTATATTGCTTAAAGAAACGAAATTAGATGATAACGAATATTCTCAAATAAAAAATCATCCAACAATTGGTGCACACATTCTTGGTGATGCAGAAATTTTTAAAGATATCATTCCTATAGTTAAACATCATCACGAAAGGTTTGACGGCAAAGGATATCCTAGCCAGCTAGCCGGTCAAAACATTCCTTTAATTGCTCGTATTGCAGCTGTTGCGGATACATTTGATGCTATGACATCTAAAAGGTCCTACAGAAACGCCTTGCCAATTGAGACTGTAAGAGCAGAAATAGAAAGATGTTCTGGAACTCAATTTGACCCAGACATTGCAAAGGTATTTTTAACTATACTAGATACACAATATGATAAAATTCAGGATATTCAAAAAAAATATGTGTAGAAAATAGGCAATTCCTTAATACATATATAATAAAATTGAAAGGGGGATTTTTATGAATTCATCAAATTTTAAAGAGGAGGCTCGCAGGAGACTTTTCGGAAAATGGAGAAAGGCTGCATTAATTGTATTTTTATACGCACTACTTTTCTTTGCAATTGAACTTGTATGTAGCTTGATACCAGAAGACCAGGAAACCCTGGTGGATCTAGTTTCGCTTGTGGTTTATATAATAGAAATACCATTGTCTTTTGGCCTTTTGCTTTCATTTTTTAATCTTTACAATGGACTAGACACAAAGGTAACAGATTTTTTTACACGCGGATTTTCTAACTTTAAAAGAGCATGGTCTGTATTTGGAAGAATATTCTCAAAATTATGGGGTCCAATCCTATTATTGGTCATTGCACTTGTTATGATTTTGTTTTCATATATAGGATTTATTGTACCTTTAGCATATAGCATTACCTCTGATGGTCCTATACCGGTGGTCACTATTAATTCAAGCCTTAACTATTTAGTTATACTTTTTATTGTTAGCTTAATTCTTTATGTTGTTGCTATAATTTGGTCTGCTCTTAAATCTTTACATTACTCATTATCATATACAATTGCAGCAGATAAGCCAGAGCTTTCTGCAAAAGAAGCAGTTGAAGAAAGCAGAAAATTGATGGATGGTAATCGTTGGAGATTATTTAAACTATACTTCTCATTTATTGGTTGGGCAATTTTATCTTTATTTACCTTTGGAATAGGATTTTTATTCCTTTTACCATATATGAGATTTTCAACATTTGCATTTTACAAAAGCCTAATTCCATCTGACACAGTTGATAACGATATTCAAGACAATGAACCAATAGCTTAAATAAAATTAAAATAATTTAAAAAAATGTAGTTTTTCATTGAAAATACTACATTTTTTCTTTATGCCCTATTCTAAGCCTAAATATTCGTCATAAGATATCTCCCTATCTATAACTTTATCTAATTTTATATCAATTATTCTATTTGCTACTGTCTGCATTAATTGGTGGTCATGTGACGTAAATATCATATTCCCAGCAAAATGCTGCATTCCATCATTTAATGCAGTTATACTTTCCATGTCTAAGTGGTTTGTTGGCTCATCAAATATTAAGAAATTTGCACCAGACAACATCATTTTAGAAAGCACACATCTTACCTTTTCTCCTCCAGACAATACGCTAACTGCCTTTAAAGCCTCTTCTCCAGAAAATAACATCCTTCCTAAGAAACTTCTAACATATGTTTCGTCTGGATCTTTTGAATATTGCCTTAGCCAATCCGTTATAGACATATCGCTTTGGAACAAATATCCGTTATCTTTGGGGAAATAGCTGCTTGTAATTGTTGTTCCCCATATTATCTTGCCCTCGTCTGGTTCCATCTCTCCTGCTATAATCTGGAATAAAACAGTTTTTGCATTTTCATTATCTGCTAAAACAGCAATTTTGTCATTTGGCTTTACAGTAAAGGAAACATTATTTAATATTTTTTCGCCATTTATATCCTTTCTAATATTTTTTACTTGCAATATCTCGTTTCCTGGAAGCCTGTCTGGTTTAAAATCCACATATGGATATTTCCTGTTAGATGGTGTAATTTCATCTAACTGGATTTTTTCCAAAGACTTTTTCCTTGACGTTGCTTGCTTAGACTTTGAAGCATTTGCACTAAACCTTGCAATAAATGCCTGCAATTCTTTTATTTTTTCTTCCTTTTTCTTGTTCTGTTCCCTCATTTGCTTTTGTAACAGCTGACTAGATTCATACCAGAAATCGTAGTTTCCTGGGTATACTTTTATTTTTCCATAGTCAACATCCGCAATATTAGTACATACTTTATTTAAAAAATATCTATCATGTGACACAACAATAACTGTATTTTCAAAATTAATTAAAAATTCCTCTAACCAGCTTATTGTTTTTAAATCTAGGTCGTTTGTAGGTTCGTCCAAAAGCAAAATATCTGGATTTCCAAATAATGCTTGCGCAAGAAGAACTTTAACTTTCTCCTTTGCCTCAAGTTCCTTCATATATTTATAATGTTTTTCAGAATCTATTCCAACATCATTTAGTAAAATTGCGGCATCAGACTCTGCATTCCAGCCGTCTAATTCAGCAAATCTTTCCTCCAATTTTGCAGCCTTCATTCCATCTTCCTCAGAAAAATCCGGCTTTGCGTATATTGCATTCTTTTCTTCCATTATTTTATATAATTCTTGGTTTCCCATTATTACTGTGTCCATTACCGTGTTTTCTTCATATTCAAAGTGATTTTGCTTTAAAACAGAGATTCTTTCTGTTTTTTCCTTCGTAACCTCTCCCTTGCTCGGTTCAATATCTCCAGATAATACTTTTAAAAATGTAGACTTTCCTGCACCATTTGCCCCAATTATTCCGTAGCAACAACCCTTATTAAACTTAATGTTTACATCCTCAAACAGTGTTCTTTTTCCAAATCTTATTGTTACACCACTTGCAACTAACATATCTTTTTGTATCCTTTCTAATTATTATTATTTTATTCTTTCAAACTGCCAATAAAAATTACAATTATTATAATCTGATGGCAATTTTATTCACTATTTTTCCCCTCTTGTTATTTACCTAAAATTTTTACATACAAAGTATATAACATTAAGGAAAAACTTTCAATCATAAAATTTCAACTCATTTTCTATTTTACTTTTTAAAATAAAAATTTATATTTTGATTTTGTATCAATAAGTATGTGCGTAATAATCGTAAAAAAAGTTCCAGCTCTTTAAGAGTTGGATTAGTATTTTTGTGTTTCATTAAATTTCTATGTCTTGAATTTTGTTTATACCAAAGTTCTCAAAAAGTTTGCTTTGGTGCACCACCGGGGAGTCGAACCCCGGACCTTCTGATTAAGAGTCAGCTGCTCTACCAACTGAGCTAGTGGTGCTTGAACATTCTTATTATAATACGAATACGCTGTTTTGTCAATAAAAATTTGCTCCTCTATGCTATATTTCTATGTTTGCCTCCTGATTGGTTATTTCTGTGTTGCTATTGCCTTCTTGAGCATTGCTTCCACCAGCACCTGTCGTCGTTTCTTCTGTATTTTCATAAGAAGGTTCTGCTCCGGTTTCTTCTGTAGTCTGTTCCACAACTTTCGTGCCCTTTACTATAATCTTATCAAGTGCATGATAGTAATCAGAAGAAAGTAATTCAGTAGATATTGTAACTCCATTTAATTTAAGAGTTTTGTACGCCTGGCTTGTACATCCATTATGTCCTTCTTGCGTTACTTTCTCTACCGTTGAATCTAAAGAACTGTCTTCTTCATATTTAATGCTTTTTTGAATTATAGATGTAATTTTTGATGATATTACAACTTCGTATTCTGTTTCTTCATTAATTCCTTTTATAGTTACTTTGCAAACGCCATTCTTTGATGAAGCTTCTACTTTTATAGGATAAGTTCTGTTATTCTTAAACTTAAAATCCACCGTTCCCCAAGAAACTGTTGCATCCCTTCCTGCATCAACATATGAAGATTGAAAATAATGATTGCTTCTTTCCACAATTTCCAGATTTGCATATAATACTGCATTATACAATGTAGAAGAAACCTGGCAGATTCCTCCTCCTACTTCTTGAATAACCTGTCCGCCAGCATATGCTCCAGCTTCTTTAAATCCTGCCTCTATTGTTCTTTTCCCAACAATTTGATTATACGAAAAAGTCTCGCCTGGCATAATCACAGTTCCATTAATTTTTTCTGAAGCAAGTTGCACATTATTACTTCTGTTTTTGTTACTTGCATCATATATTGTTGTAAAAGTTCCTAATGTATTTGGAAACGCTTCTTCACCTAAGTCACTAATAGTAATATCCGCAATTGTAATTTTTAAAGGTATTACATATTCCTCTTGGTCTTCCATCAGGATTTTGCTTGCTTCCTCAATTGTTATTGCAAAGTCTACTCCATTTACATTTGGATGAACCGTTAATGGTTCTTGAGTAACATAGGCATCTTCTGCCTCCTTATATATTTCATTATAAATTTTCTCAATATCTATTTCAGCCGACTCTTTTTCAATTACTGGCACATTGATTATAGAAATTGTTCCATCAAATTTATATATTTCTTCTATTATTTGCCTCTCTAATTCTTCTTTATTGATAACAATTCCTGCTTTGCCCTTAGTTATTATTAGATCTTCGTCTTCAATGTAGTAACTGTATTCCTGCATAACACCCGGAAGTAGCACCTCTAATGAGCTTATTTTGCTACTTAAAACATCACTGTCATAGTCTATTGTTAATTCTATATTTTCAGTAAACAATTTTGATTTAATTATTTTTAGGTTATTTTCAAAAATATTTCCATCTCTTCCTATATTGTACGCATTTTCCACAGCCAAGGCTATATTATATTCCAAATTTAATTCTTCAATGTTTATACTATACTCCAAATCATCATATTTTAATAGAATTTGCTTGTTTTCCACATTGTTTGTTAAATCTGTCAACATTTGTATTGCTTTGCTTTGCTCCATATTGGAAACATCTATCCCTTGAATTGATACTCCACTTACTATTTTACTGTTTGCTAAATTGACAATCGCAAAAATTGTTGAAAAAAATAATATTATGAGAAATATTACAATAAGACTAATAATAATTCTTATTCTTTTTTTACTTTTTCCCTTTTTTTCTTTTTTATCCTTAACATTTGTCTGTTCAGCTTTCTCATCTTCTCCGTGTGTTCATTTTATCATTTTCTTCTATGTTTGAGTTTTCTTCTTCCATCATCTACTGTTCCCCCTCAAATTACTCTCCTATTTATCATACTATAAATATATCACATACAATATTTTTTTACAATATACTCCATTTTATTTATTTAAACTAGACTTTTTATTCTTAATTTTATATAATTATGCAAGTAATATTTTATGGAGGATTTATCATGATTGGCAAATTAATTGCAAAAATTCGAAAAGATAAAAAACTTTCTAAGGCATTTCTCGCTAGAGAATCAAACCTAGACACTGGGTATATTACTCATCTAGAATTCGGAGATAGGAACCCCAGCCACAAGGCTTTACAAAAATTATGCGATTGTATGGAAATTCCATATCAACCAATCATGTATACATACGACAAGGAATTAACTGCAGAGCATGTGGGATATGATATTCTAAGTAAAATATGCTATGATAAAATCCTTGCAGTAAATAACATAGACACTTTAATTCCATGTCCTCAAAATATGAAAAGTGCATCTTTGGCAATTCGCATTACAGACGATTCAATGGAACCTAAATTACCAATAGGCTCATATGCTTTCGTTGAATTCAACACACCGTTGGACAACAGAGATATTGGACTTTTTGAATATCAAAATAAATATATCTTTAGAAAATTAATAGTACGACAGGACGGAATAACTCTAAGGGCTTTAAAAGAAGGCATTGCGGATATAAAAGTAAAAAAAGATGAACATATATATTTTTTAGGAAAAGTTTTAGGAACAAACGACATATGATATTTTTTTTCATATTTTTACATTTTTTTTATTAAAACACTTGATTATATATTTTTTTAATATTATAATAGATTCGACAAAAGATAAATAGGAGAAAATTTAATTATGGAATTAGTTAAAAACATATTTTTTAACACTGATAAGCTTATAGAAAATACGAAAGTTAAAATTTCTTACACGGGAAAATTATTCGATGAAAATGCAGATTCGGTTTTCATTCATTATGGTTATGGTCTGCAATGGGATAATGTTTCTGAAATAGAAATGGAAAAGAGTGAACTTGGTTTCCAAGCAGAAATCGAGTTGCTTTCTGGTGAATCTTTAAATTTATGCTTTAGAAGCTCAAATAATGAATGGGATAATAACAATGGGCAAAACTATTCATTCCCAATCGAGAAATATGAGGTAGCTTTAGTTGCAAAAGATACTGAATTTCAAATGGATGCCCCAAGAAAATTAAGAAGGTCTTATATCTGGAGCAAAAAAGTAAGACTTGCACTATACAAAATATTACATTACTTTCCAAAGATTATATCTGGCAACTATAAAAGAAAAGTCTCAGATACGAAAGAATAAAAAAAAAATAAAAAAATCTACTTTATATTTAGTAGATTGAGTATATCGGAAAGTTTGTGTAAA
>CAZXVQ010000007.1:0-20076 GCA_964644295.1 uncultured Clostridium sp. | reverse complement strand
GATTCTCAGAAAATGAAGGAGTAATAGTTTTAGCAGCAACAAACAGACCAGATGTATTAGATAAAGCATTATTAAGACCAGGAAGATTTGATAGACAAATAGTAGTATCTCTTCCAGATGTAAGAGCAAGAGAACAAATACTAGAAGTACATTCTAGAAAGAAAAAATTAGCAGATGATGTAGATTTAAAAATAATTGCTAAAAATACAGCAGGTTTCTCTGGCGCAGATTTGGAAAATATTTTAAATGAGGCAGCATTACTTGCAGCAAGAAGAAATTTAAAGAAGATAGGCGAAAAAGAAATTGAAGATGCAATGATAAAAGTTACAATGGGACCAGAAAAAACAACAAGAGTAAGAAGTGAAAAAGAAAAGAAACTTGTTGCATATCATGAAGCAGGTCATGCAGTAGTAAGCAAATTTTTGCCAACACAAGATGCAGTACACGAAATCTCAATAGTTCCAAGAGGAATGGCTGGTGGATATACAATGTATCAACCAACAGAGGATAAGTCGTTTATGTCAAAAACAGAAATGATGGAACAAATAGTGTCATTGTTAGGAGGAAGAGCCTCAGAAGCATTAATTTTAGATGATATATCAACAGGAGCAAGTAACGATATTGAAAAAGCTACTAAAATTGCAAATGCAATGGTTACAAAGTATGGAATGAGTACAAGGCTTGGAACAATGATGCTAGGATCAGACCAACAGGAAGTATTTTTGGGTAGAGATTTTGCTCAAGAAAAGACATATTCAGAAGAAACAGCAGCAATTATTGACGAAGAAATGAAAAAGATAATAGATACTTGTTATAATAAAGCTATGGAAATTCTAAAAGCAAATTCAGACAAACTACATGCAGTAGCAGGAGTGTTGTTAGAAAAAGAAAAGATTACAGGGGAAGAATTTGAAGCAATATTTAATGAATAATATATAAACAATCAAAAGTAAAAAGAGGAGAAGAATAACAGTGGAAGTGGTTGCATTTATTGCAGTATTATTGGTAATAATAATTACATTAATTGCATTTGCAGTAATGCAAATAAAAATGGCAGGTATAGAAGTAAAGGATTTTTGGTCTTTTATACAAGCCAACGAAACATTGGATAAATTATATGTATTCTCAAAAAAATATAATAAAATGTCTCCGCAAGAAAAAATTATATTCTTGCAGGAAACAGAAAAAGTATCTGATGCATTTGATAAAGTTCCTTCAATTATTTGGGAGGACGAATATTCAAAATATAGAGATGTAATGGACATTTATCGAAACATAAAATTAGATAGATGGATAGAAAACTCTAAAAAATAAGAACAAGTATAATTAAAAAATGGTGTAATATTAGAAATTAATATATACACTATTTTCTTTTCTGAATATTATATTATAAGGGCGTTATAGTTAAAAAAATGCAATTAAAGACAAGGTTGCTGGCAGAAAATTTTTTAGATTATCTGCCAGCTACATTCAACAAGGGAATTTAATTAATAGTTTCCCTTGGCAAGAAAGGCTCTAAGTTCTTCTTCCCAACTGCCCAGCCTTGGTGCATACACCATTGCCTGAAACACAAGGAACTTTTTTCCTTTTCTAAAAAAGGTATATTCCTGGAAATCCAGAAAAATTTTGCGTCCGTAAATCTTATTTGTAAAAAATTCTCGAATTGGGGACTTTGCTAATTTTGCAGATTCAATATCCTCAGGGCAACTTATAGGAAACAATACCTTGTAAGTGTAGTGGGGAAAGTAGGATGCTACAGTTTCGCACCGTGGGGCGCTAAGCGTTACCTCTAGGGTAGGGACGACTTGAGTGGTAATCATGTGATTGACCTTCCTTTTTTTAAAATTGGTTGAGATTGCCTCAACGTACTTTAATTATAACACAAATAGGCAAAAAAGACAAATTTGTTTGGCAAAAGTATTGATTTTTAAGGCTTTTTGTAGTATTATAAATACATTAAATAATTTGATTTAAAAGGTTAAAAACCACAAAGTAAAAATATAAATTAGGAGAAATATAGGTAATATCTTATGGTAAACAAATTAAATAATATAGATATGTCAAAAAAAGCAAAAGAAAAGAAGAAAGAAGCACGGATTTGTCGCAATAGACGTAGAAACAACGGGATTATCCCCGGTGTATAATGAATTAATAGAAGTAAGCGCAATAAAATATGAAGCAGGAAAAAAGGTAGATACTTTTTCCACTTTAATAAAACCAAAAAAAGAGATTCCGAACGCCATAACTGGTATAACTGGAATTACAAATAATATGGTAAAAAATTCCCCAACGGTAGAAGAGGTTATGCCCAAATTAACTGCATTTATTGGAGAAAATCCAATTGTGGCACATAATGCAAAGTTTGACTATAGTTTTTTGCAAAATTGGTCTAATAAAAGCTTCTCAAACAATAAGGTTATAGACACTGTAGCACTTAGCAGAAAAATGCTGCCAAACCTTCCAAACCATAAATTAAACACAGTTGCAAGGTGTATTGGCATACAAGAAGATGGCTTTCACAGAGCTGAATTTGACTGTGAATGTTGTGCACAAATTTACATGAAATATTTAGAAAATATGTAAAGTTGCAAAAGGATAAAATTATGAATTTTCTAATTAAAGAACTTGGAAAATTAAAAAAATTTCAAGAGTACATGGAGAAAATATCAAAAAAAATAAGTCCGATAGTTGTATCGGGCTTATCTAGCGTTGGAAAAATACAATTGCTAGATGCCACAAGAGAGCATTTAAATAAAAACTTATGTATAATAACATACAACGAGTTGCAGGCAAAAGAAATATTAAAGAATCTAAAATATTTTACTAACAACGTGGTGTATTTTCCTAAAAAAGAAATCGCTTCTTATGATTACGTGGCAGAAAGCAAAGATTTGCCATACGAAAGAATAGAAACCTTAAAAAGAATATTTGAACAAGACAAAATAGATGGAAAACAATCATCTAATATGGCAGACAACAAATTAATTGTAGTAACAACAATAGAAGCACTAATGCAAAAAATGATTTCAAAAGACGAAATATATAATAAGGTTTTAAAATTTAAAGTAGGAAATTCGTTTGAATTAGAAACATTAAAACAAAATTTAATTGCACTAGGGTACGAAAGGTCGGATATAGTTGATGGTAAAGGACTATTCTGCGTAAGAGGTGGAATTTTAGATATTGGAATATCTAAAACACAAGGTGTTAGAGTAGAATTTTGGGGAGATGAAGTTGATTCTATAAGAATATTTAGCATAATTTCTCAAAGGTCCAAAAAAATGCTAGATGAAGCAAGCATTTATCCATCTCATGAGCTAATACTAACTAATTCAATAGATGAAATTTGCAATAACATAGAAGAGACTATAAAGGACAATAACAATCAAAATATAGTAGAAAATGTAAAGCAAGATATAGAGCAAATAAAATCTGGAGAATATATAAGCAAAATAGACAAATATTTTAACAGCTTCTATAAAAAACATTCAACATTTTTAGATTATATAAAAGAAGATTATTTAATATTTTTGGACGATATAGACAAAATAAATGCAAGACAAAACAATATAATTAATGATAATAATCAGCTAATAGAGAGTTTGCTTGGCAAAAATAGAATTGTGCCAGATAGCATAAAAAATATAGAAAAAATAGATGTGGAATATATAAATAAAAATCAGAAAATATATTTATATGAAACAGATTTATTAAGCAATAATAAATCGCCCAAATTTTCTGGTGCTGTATTTAATTTTAAATATAGAGATATACATTTTTTTAAGAGTGAGCTTAACATTCTAACCAGTGATATTGTAAAAGCATTAGAGGCAAATAAAAAGGTAATAATACTTTCTGGAAATGAAGCAGGCAGTAAAAAAATAGAAGCCTTATTAGAACAAGAAGAGATTAAATATAAGTATCACGAAAAATTGGAAGACAAAGAAGACAAAATATATGAAAATTCTATAGAAGAAAATATAAAAAACGGATATGTAATAATATCAAGTGGTAATTTGTCTTCTGGGTTTGAAAATTATGATTTAAATTTGCTGGTAATAACTGGCGAAGAGTTTATGACAGGTGAGCCTAAAAAAATAAAACACTCAGACACTTTTAAACAAGGCGAAAAGGTCGTTTTTGCAGATTTAAGAGCAGGAGATTATGTGGTTCACAAAACACAAGGAATTGGAATATATATTGGAGTAAATACAATAACCACATCAGATGGAGTTACAAAGGATTATATAAAAGTAAAATATAAAAACGATGATATTTTATACGTTCCAACAGATATGCTAGACAATATTAGAAAATACATTGGTGGAGGCGAGGCAGAGCCAAAAATCAATCGACTAGGAAGTAAGGAATGGGAACATACTAAGGCAAGAGTTAAAAATAATTTAAAAGAGGTTGCGAGGGATTTAATAGAATTATATGCAAAAAGGCAAAAAGCACAAGGTTTTATGTTTTCTAAAGATACACCTTGGCAAAAACAGTTTGAGGATAATTTCCCATACCAAGAAACAGAGGACCAATTAAGATGTATATCCGAAGTAAAAAAGGATATGGAGTCAAACAAACCCATGGATAGATTGCTGTGCGGAGATGTTGGATATGGAAAAACAGAAGTAGCAATTCGAGCAGCATTTAAGGCAGTAATGGATCAAAAGCAAGTCGCATACCTAGCACCAACAACAATACTTGCAAATCAGCAATATAATGAATTTAAAAACAGAATGGAAGAATTTGCAATAAGAGTCGAGCTTTTAAACAGATTTAGAACCAAAAAAGAACAAGAGACAATCATAAAGAAATTAAAACTTGGGGAAGTAGATGTTGTTATTGGAACACACAGAATACTTAGCAAAGACGTGGAATTTAAAGATTTGGGCTTGCTTATTATAGATGAGGAACATAGATTTGGAGTAAAGGACAAGGAAAAAATAAAAAAATTAAAAGAAAGCATAGATGTACTTACAATGACAGCAACTCCAATACCTAGAACTCTTCACATGTCAATTGTTGGAATAAGAGATATGTCTGTAATATATGAGCCACCCCAAAATAGAAGACCTATTCAAACATATGTAATAGAATATGATGAAGAAATAATAAAAGAGGCTATAACAAAGGAATTAGAAAGAAATGGTCAAGTATTTTATTTGTTCAACAATGTGGAGCAAATTATAAGAAAAACAGACGAAATATCTAAATTGGTGCCAGAAGCAAGAGTCGATTTTGCACACGGAAAAATGCCTGGCAACGAAATAGAAAGCATTATGGAAAATTTCGTAAATCATAAAATAGATGTTTTAGTGTGTACAACTATTTTAGAATCTGGTATAGATATACCAAACGCGAACACAATAATAGTAGAAAATGCAGATAGATTAGGTTTGGCACAATTATATCAAATACGTGGAAGGGTTGGACGTAGCGACAAACAGGCATACAGCTATATAACATACAAAAGGGATAAGCTTTTGTCGGAAACTGCGGACAAAAGGCTTAAGGCAATAAAGGAGTTTACAGAGTTTGGCTCAGGATTTAAAATTGCTATGAGGGACTTGGAGATAAGAGGAGCAGGAAGCCTGCTTGGAGAAATTCAATCTGGACATATGGAACAAGTCGGGTATGATACATATTGCAAATTATTAGATGAAGTTGTAAAAGAAATGCAAGGAACGCCAACAAAAGTTGAAAAGGAGATACAAATTGATATTAACCTATCAAGTTATATACCAGAAAGTTACATTTCAGATGTTGCACAAAAAATAGAAATCTATCAAGATATTGCATTATGCAAAGACTATAAAGAAATAGAAGATGTAATAGATGAAATAATAGACAGGTATGGAACAATGCCACAGGAAGTGGAAAATTTAATTGAAATTGCAAGAATAAAAATATTAGCACGTAAAGCCGGAGTAATAAAATTGGTGCAAAAATCAGGAACTATTGTGTTGACATTAGATATAGATGACATTAAAATAGATGAAGAAATGGTAAATAGTTTAGTAAAAAAATACGGCTCAAGGATAAGGTTTTCTCCTGGCGTGGAGCCATATATAACCTTAAAATTAGAACAGGAAACTCCTAAAAAAATAATTGGAGAAATAAAAGACATGTTAATTTTGCTGGCAACGGAGTAAAGATATTTGGAGGGGAAAAATGCAAGTAATTACTAGTAAAGATAATGAGATTGTAAAAAACATAAGAAAGCTAAAAGAAAAAAAGTACAGAGACGAAAAAGGAGTGTATATTGTCGAAGGTATAAAAATGATAGAAGAGGCAATAGAAGAAAATGTAAAAATAGAAAGAATTGTCATTTGTGAAGAGTGTATAGAATCTGCGGATATTGAACAAAAATTAATGTATGAAATTGCAAAATACAATTGTGTTTATGTTAAAGAAAATATATTTAACATGCTAACAGATGTGTCTACACCACAAGGAATTTTGGCTGTAATTGCAAAGCCTGGCAAGGATACAAACATATTATATAATCAGGATATAGTTCTTGCATTAGATGGCATACAAGACCCAGGAAACTTAGGAACAATTCTAAGAACCGTAGACAGTGTTAACTTAAAACAGGTAATAGTTACTAAAAATACAGCAGACCCTTATAATCCAAAAGTTGTTAGAGCTACTATGGGAGCTATTTTCAGGGTTAATGTAATAGAAACCGATAACCTAGTAGAAACATTAAAAGAAATGAAAAGAAATAAATTTAAAGTTGTTGTTACATCATTAGACACAACTAACAGCATATATGACATAGAATACAAGAAAAAGGTAATTGTAATTGGAAATGAGGCAAATGGCGTAAGCAAGGATGTTCAAGAAATTGCAGATAACAAAGTAAAAATTCCAATGCTTGGTAAAACCGAGAGCCTAAATGCGTCTGTTGCAACAGGAATTATGTTATATGAGTATGTAAGGCAATACAAGGCAAGAGGATAACATTATAGTTTTTATGTGTTTGGCTTGAAAAAGGAATATATAGTATAGTATAATATTTTTGTTATTAGATTATGAAGGGATGATATATTATGGAAAAGGTGGAAATAAAAAATCTTTATAAAGAAACAGAAAAATATTTGGGTAAAGAGATTGAAGTTACAGGCTGGGTAAGAACCGTTAGAGATTCTAAAACTTTTGGATTTATAGAAGTAAATGATGGTACTTTTTTTAGTAATTTGCAAATTGTATTTACAGATGAACTTGCAAATTTTGAAGAAATTTGCAAATTAACAATTAGCTCTACAATTACAGTACAGGGTAAATTTGTAAAAACAGAAGGCGCAAAACAAGCTTTTGAATTGCATGCAACATCAGTTGAAATATTTAATCTAGCAGATTCTGCATATCCTCTACAAAAAAAGAGACATACTTTTGAATATTTAAGGACTGTGGCACATTTGCGCCCAAGAACAAATACATTTAATGCTGTGTTTAGAATTAGAAGTGTTGCAGCATTTGCAATACATGAGTATTTTCAATCTCACGGATACGTGTATGTAAATACTCCAATAATTACATGTGCAGATTGTGAAGGCTCTGCAGAGATGTTTAAATTAACAACTTTAGATTTAGACAAGCCATTGCCTACAAAGAATGGAAACACAGATTTTTCTGAAGATATATTTGGAAAAAAGGCTTTTATAACAGGGTCTGGACAATTACATGGAGAAACATATGCAGCAGCATTTAACAAAATTTACACTTTTGGCCCAACACTAAGAAGCGAAAATTCAAATACAAAAACACATGCAAATGAATTTTGGATGATTGAACCAGAGATTTCTTTTTGCGATTTAGATGAATTAATGAATATAGAAGAAGAATGTCTAAAATATATAGTGTCTAAGGTTTTAGAAAGAGCACCAGAAGAGATGGCATTTTGCGATAAATTTATAGAACCAGGACTAATAGAGAAATTAAATAAATTAATAAATTCAAAATTTGTAAGAATAGATCACAAAGAGGCAATAGATATTCTAAAAAAAGCAGATAGAAAATGGGAATTTAATCCAGAATATGGCGAAGACTTAGCTAAAGAACACGAAAAATACATTACAGAGTATTTTAACGGCCCAGTATTTGTAAAAAATTGGCCTAAAGACATAAAATCATACTATATGAAGGTTAACCCAGATGGAAAAACCGTTGCAGCAGTTGACCTAGAAGTACCTGGAGCAGGAGAGATTATGGGAGGCTCTCAAAGAGAAGAAGATTATGATGTATTAGTAAAAAGAATGAAAGAAATGGGAATAGATACAGAGCCATTATACTGGTATTTAGAACTTCGTAAATATGGAACAAATATCCATTCTGGATTTGGCTTAGGATTTGAAAGATTATTAATGTATATAACAGGTATGGAAAATATTAGAGATGTAATACCATACCCTAGAACCCCAAATAATTGCGACTTTTAAAAGTTATACTATAATTTTTAAGGCTAAAGCAAAATTATATAAAAAAACAAACTCGCTCGATGTATTTACATCGAGCGAGTAATTGGGTTTACAGGAGTATGTTCCGAGATACACACAGGAACATAACCTCGTAGGGATCAGTGAAATTGAAACCTCCAATAGTATAGATGTTTAATGTTCTCTGACCCGTGCTGGTGTCTAACACGCAGACATTACCAGAATTGAACCTTTGCAGGTCCCAGTCCTTACGAAACTTCTCAAGGTCTTCTCCTAGTGCAGAAAAATCCAAATTTTCCTTTGAGCCAAGAATTAAATCTGTGACTAAGTTCCATGCACCATAGGGGAAAATTCTTTCCTTGAATTTACGAATTTCGCCAATGTTTTTTAGAGGAACTATGGGTTCTTGAGGATTCTCTGCAACCCTTAGATTTACGGTTTTTTTCATAACCGCAACATCCTTAAGGTCAAACATTTCCAAAACCTCGATTAAGAGCCGAAGATTAATGGACGTATTTGGACATTCATCCAAAATGCGATTTAGTTCCACTACAACAGCATAGTCGTCAAACATTTTAGAATCAACGTCATTGCTGGGCGAATCTGCATCAAAAGACATTTTGGGACCGGCGTCAAGTATCATGGCAAGCAATATTAGGTATTGAGCCTGCTCGACTTTGCTAAGAAAAATCCCGGTGGAATCAACCTTAGAAGTAAGCCGAGTAATTGCTTTGCGGACTGTCCTAGAATACTTTTCAAGGTACTCTAAAGTGCCAAGCTTTTTTAATACTGCAAATGCAGCATTAGCCATGTTTTGATACGCCAGTTCATTATACTTTTGACACTGGTAGTGATTGATAGTTCCAGGGACAAGCCCAAAAAACGTTTCAACACACTTGCGCTCACGGTTAGGCAAACCTTTAATCGTTGCCTCAAGCTCCACATTGCTAATAGCAATAGATGACTGCTTGTATGGAGTTCTAATAACCTTTATAAAGTCTATTAGGACATCCAGATTTGTTTGGTCATACCGGCCAGAGTTTCTTTTCTTACCCAATTTTGTTACATCCTTTCTGCTTAAAAGCTTTTTTATTGGATACTATTATATTATATCACAAATTAACATAATATGGAATACTTTTTGCAAAATTGAATAAACATATGGACTTTTGCCATAAAAAAGTATAAAATATATACTGTTAAAACTAAAAAGGGTTTATAGATATAACCAAAAAATCTAAATAAATATACAAGGAGCACGATGTAAAAAATACATCTATTAAGAAAATGGCAAGTGAATATAGAAATTATAATTGTGGAGAGTTAAGTATTAAAAACGTAGGGCAAGAGGTTAAACTTGCAGGCTGGATACAAAGAATTAGAAACCTGGGAGGAATGACATTTTTAGATTTAAGAGATCAATATGGTATTACCCAGGTTGTAGTATCTAGCATGGAACTAAAACAGCAAGTGGCAAAGTTATGCACAGAATGTGTAATTTCTGTGGATGGCGTTGTTGTAGAACGCTCAAATAAGAACACAAAAATCCCTACAGGAGAAATAGAAATAGATGCAAAAAAAATAACATTATTAGGAGAGTGCGAGCCTACTTTACCGTTTGAGGTAAATTCAGAAAAGGCAGATGTAGAGGCAGTAAGAGAAGACCTAAGATTAGAATATAGGTTTTTGGATTTAAGAAATGACAAAATACATAAAACTATTTTGCTTCGTTCTGCTGTAATGAAAACGCTTAGAAGAAAAATGGACGAGCTTGGGTTTACTGAAATTCAAACCCCAATACTTGCAAATTCCTCACCAGAAGGTGCAAGAGACTTTTTAGTACCAAGTAGACTACACCCAGGAGAGTTTTATGCGCTTCCACAGGCACCACAGCAGTTTAAGCAATTGCTAATGATATCTGGGTTTGATAAATACTACCAAATTGCACCATGTTTTAGAGACGAAGACCCTAGAGCAGACAGAGCACCAGGAGAATTCTATCAATTAGATTTTGAAATGGCTTTTGCAAATCAAGAAGAAGTGTTAAATACATTAGAAGATATTATAAGAACAGTTTTTACTGAGCATACAAATTGGAAAATAGATAATGCACAATTCCCAAGAATTCCGTACAAAGAGGCAATGGAAAAATACGGAATAGATAAGCCTGATTTAAGAAACCCACTAATAATTCAAGATGTTACAGAAGTCTTTAAAGATACAGAATTTAATGCCTTTAAAGGTAAAACAGTAAAGGCAATAGTAGTTCCAAATGGAGCATCTCAAGGCAGAAAATTCTTTGATAATATGACAGAATTTGCAGTGCAAAAGCAAGGAGCAAAAGGCTTAGCATGGACAAAAATAGACGAAAATAATACTGCACAAGGAGGAATTGCTAAGTTTGTTACAGAAGAAATTTTAGATAAGTTAGAAACAGAGTTTGGCGCAAAGCAAGGAGATAGCATATTTTTTGTGGCAGACAAATTAGAAACTGCACAAAAAATTGCAGGTCAGGTTAGAATAGAGTTAGCAAACAGACTAGATTTACTAGAGAAAAATGTTTATAGATTTTGCTTTATAGTAGATTTTCCTATGTACGAATATAACGAGGATGAGCAAAAAATAGATTTTAACCATAATCCATTTTCAATGCCACAAGGTGGAATGGAAGCCTTAGAAAATAAAGACCCATTGGATATTCTAGCATATCAATATGACTTAGTAGGTAACGGATACGAAATGGCATCAGGAGCAGTTAGAAATCATAATCCAAAATTAATGGTAAAGGCATTTGAAATTGCAGGCTACTCTGAAGAAACTGTAAAAGAAAGATTTGGCGCATTATATAAAGCATTCAAATATGGA
This sequence comes from uncultured Clostridium sp., assembly GCA_964644295.1. Lineage (GTDB taxonomy): Bacteria > Bacillota > Clostridia > TANB77 > CAG-508 > CAG-245. The sequence continues at coordinate 8,767 of CAZXVQ010000007.1, read as the reverse complement.
ACTCCTCCACATGCAGGAGCAGCTCCAGGGCTAGATAGAATGATAATGTTAATTGCAGACACACAAAACATTAGAGAGGTAATTGCATTCCCTAAAAATAAAAAGGCAAGGGATGCTATGATGAATGCTCCAAGCAGAGTAGATGACCAACAACTAAAAGATGTACATATTAAAATACAAGAATAATTTTGACCAAAATCAAATTGGCAAAGCAGAAAGCAGGTGGTTATATGAAAGAAAATAGCACAAAAACACTTGCAGTAACGGTTGAAGTATTAAATGAAAAATTAGATGAAATAATTAACAAACAAAATGATATAGAAAAAGAATTACAACGAAATAACAAGGTTATAATGCAAAGAATAAATAAATTGCAAGAACATAATGAAATTGAGGATATGAGGAGTAACATTTTAAATGAGCATATAAATAAAATTGCTCAAATGATTTTAGCAATAAAAAAACAGCTCTATTGATTTAAAAATGCTATTCAAATATATATTGGATAGCATTTTGCATATAGAGAAATACAGCAACAAATGAAGCAAGAAAGGGGATTGTTAGGAAACTAACATACACATAAATGAAAAGAAGTTTTAAATTTTATTTAGCGATGACTACTGCTAAACTAGCAAATACTATTATAAAATTGCTAGGCAGAAATGGCTCATGCTTTCCAGGCAGTCTTGCTTTAAAGATATGCCCAGATTTCTTAATGCAGGTAGAAAAGCCATCAATAATAATTGGAGTAACAGGAACAAATGGAAAAACTACAGTATCAAACATTATAGATGATGTACTTAAAGACAATGGTTATAGCATAATGAACAATAGATATGGTTCAAACATGAATACAGGGATTGCCTCAAGTTTTGTAAAAAATAACACAATACTTGGAAAAAACAAAAAAGATATAGCCGTATTCGAAATGGACGAAAGAAGCACAATACATATATTTAAATACATTACACCAACGTATTTAATATGCAATAATTTATCTAGAGATTCGTTAAAAAGAAATGCACACCCACATTTTATATCTGGAATTATAAATGATGCAATACCGCAGGAAACAGTTGTTATAACTAATGGAGATGACCCTATCTGTGTAAATCTTGCAGAAAAAAATAAGAAGGTATATTATGGAATTTCACACCTTGAAACAGATACAGATAAATGCGAAAATATTGTACAAGATATGCAATTGTGCCCTAAGTGTAATTCTAGATTAGAATATGAGTATTATAGATATCATCATGTAGGGAAAATGCACTGCACAAACTGCGATTTTGCAACACCCACAAAATCTTATGAGATTACAAATATAGATTATAAAGAAAAAAATATTACAATTAAGCAAAAAGATGGTTCAGAATTAAAATATCCATTAATAGCAGATGGAATAATAAACATTTACAACATGTTGTCTGCAATAACAGTATTAAAAGAAATTGGACTTGATGATGAAAAAATAATTAAGTCTTTGAAAAAGACCAAAATAGTAGGCACTAGGTTTATGCAAGATGAGCAAGATGGAAAGAAAATCATATTACATTTGGCAAAAGGGCAAAATCCAATTGCGTGTTCAAGAGTATTTGATTATATAAGAAAGCAACCAGAAAGAAAAACAGTAATAATGTTTTTAGATGATTTACACGAAGAAAATGAATTCATCACATGGTATTATGATACAGACTATGAATTTTTAAAACAAGACAACATTGAACAGATAATAGTAAGTGGAAAGAGAGCCAAAGACACAGTAGTAAGATTACTTATGGCAGGCATTCAGAGGGAAAAAATATATTCAGATACCAACGAAGTAGAATCTGTAAAAAAATATTTCAATCCACAAAATATAGAAAGTGTATACATTCTTTATGACTTGTATTCAATGGAGCAAAGGGACGCAGTTCATAAAGAAGTAAAAGAAATACTAAAAAATGCTGCATTGAAGGGAAGTGAATATTAATATGAAAATAGAGGTATTATTCCCAGAAGTATGCAATTTATATGGAGATACGAGCAATATTAAGTATCTAAAAAAGTGCATGCCAGAAGCGGAAATTATAGAAAAACACGTAGATTCTAATATGATTTTTGAAGATGAAGATATAAATATGATATATATGGGACCTATGCCAGAAAATACTCAAGAAATAGTAATAAAAAAGCTTATGCCTTATAAAGAAAAAATAGAAGAAATGATTACTAAAAATGTTGTATTTTTAGTAACAGGAAATGCGTTAGAGATATTTGGCAAATATATAGAAAACGAAGACGGAAGCAAAATAGAGGCATTAGGGCTTATAGACATATATGCTAAAAAAGACATGTTCCACAGACACAATAGTATATTTCTAGGAGAATATGAAGATATAGAAATAGTAGGATTTAAAAGTCAATTTACAATGGCATATGGAAATAACGGGGAAAACTATTTTGCAAAAGCCATTAAAGGCATTGGCTTAAATGAAAAAAGCAAATTAGAAGGAATAAAAATCAACAATTTTATTGGAACATACTTAATAGGCCCAATATTAATATTAAATCCACTTCTTACAAAGAAAATACTTGCGATGTTGGGGAAAAGTACAACTAACATAGCATTTGAAAAAGAAGTGATGGAAGCATATAATCAAAGACTATTAGAATTTAAACAATAATTTGGATAATGAGGAATATTATGATAAATATAGATATTATTAAAGCTTGCACAGATTTAGGCGTATGTGTAGATGGTTCAAGGCTTGCCCCAAAATTCATAACAGAAAATTTAAGCAAAAAACAAATTAATAAAATTTATACGGTAGAGGCAGATTCAAACATAGAAAAAGAAAAAGAAGCAGACAATAAACAAAAAAATTTGGAACCGCTAAACAAGTTTAATGAAAAACTTTATAGCATAGTTTTAAAAAGCATAGAAAATGGAAGCATACCAATAACACTTGGAGGAGACCACAGTATAGCGATTGCAACAGCTTTAGCTTCAATTGCAAAAAATAAAAATATGGGAATAATTTGGATAGACGCACATGGAGATTACAACACATTTGATACAACAGAAACGGGGAACATACATGGACTTCCATTGGCTGCAATAACAGGGTATGAAAAGAGAAATCTTACTTCATTTCATAAAGGAAATTTCTACAATTATTCAAACACTGTAATTGTTGGCGGAAGAGATATAGATAGGCTAGAAAAAGAAAATTTAAAAAATGCAGGAATAAAAATATTTTCTACAAAAGATATTCATAAGATGGGCATGCAGAATGTTATGAAAGAAGCATTTAAAATTGCTGCAAACGGAACAGGCGGAATACACATAAGTTATGACATAGATGTAATTGACCCCAAAATTGCACCAGGAGTATCGGTGCCTGCAAAAGATGGAATAAATTTAGAAGAAGCATATACGGCTATAGACGAAATTAGAAAAAATAAAAATTTAATAAAATCTTTAGATTTGGTTGAGTATAATCCCTTATTAGATAAGGAAGACGCAACTAAACAGATAGCCATAACCATGGTGGAGAAATTCATAAATACATTCTTGTATTGAAAATATATTTCAATTGTGGTATAAATATGGTTGTAAGATAAAAAATATAACAGAAAGCGATTAACTATGAAAAATATAAAGGATTATGATTTACAAGATTTAAAAGAAGAACTTGTAAACATAGGAGAAAAGACCTTTAGAGCAGAGCAAATTTTTAAATGGATATATCAAGATAAAGTGAAAAGCTTTGACGAAATGACAAACCTTTCATTAGAATTAAGAGAAAAATTAAAACAAAATTATACAATGTGCAATTACAACATATTAAAAAAGCTTGAATCATCAGACGGCACCAAAAAGTATTTATTTGACTTATTAGATGGAAATGCGATAGAATCTGTTTTAATGGAATATCATTATGGAAAGTCCATATGTGTTTCTTCTCAGGTTGGTTGTAAAATGGGATGCAAATTTTGCGCATCCACAGGAATACCATTTATAAGGAACCTTACAGCAGGAGAAATTGTAGAACAAATTATAGCAATAGAACAAGATACAGGAGAAAAGATTTCAAATGTTGTATTTATGGGAATTGGCGAACCACTGGACAATTACGAAAATGTAATAAAAGCAATTAGAATTATAAATAATCCAAAAGGGCTAAATATAGGAGCAAGGCATATAAGCGTATCAACAAGTGGCTTAGTGCCAAGAATATATGACCTAGCAAAAGAAAATATACAGTGCACATTATCTATTTCACTTCATGCAAGCAATAACGAAAAAAGAGCAGCAATGATGCCTGTAAACAATGCCTATAATATACAAGAATTAATAAAGGCATGCAAAGATTATATTAAGATTACAAATAAAAGAATATCATTTGAATATGCACTGGCAAAGGATAATAACGACAACCTAGAAGATGCCAAGGAATTAGCAAATTTATTAAAAGGAATGTTATGCCACGTAAATCTAATACCAATTAACAAAATAGAAAATGGCAATTTTACAAAAAGTTCAAACGAAAATATTATAAAATTTAGGGACTACTTAAATGAACATGGAATAGTGGCAACAATAAGAAGAGAACTTGGCTCAGATATTGATGCAGCATGTGGACAATTAAGAAGAAAAAACTTAAATTTGAATTAATGGACTAAAGGGCAAAACTAAAAATGCCCTAAGTAAAAGAAAGTGGAGGAAATGTATGCAAGTATTTGCAAAATCGGATATAGGAAAGGAGCGAAAGATAAATCAGGACTTTTACTATATTCCGGAACCAGAAAATCCAATAAAATTATTCATATTAGCGGATGGTATGGGAGGCTACAATGGTGGAGAAATAGCAAGCAAAATGGCAGTAGAATCTGTACAAAAATATATACAAGAAAACTTTAGTCAAAACAAAAGTAGTACAGAATTATTAGAACAAATGCTAAAAAATGCTGTGGAACTTGCAAATAGTGTGGTATATGCCAAATCTCAGGAAACTCCAGAATTGCAGGGAATGGGTACTACATTAGAAGTTTGCTTAATATATAATAATAGAGTATATATTGCACATGTTGGCGACAGTAGAGTATATAGAATAAGAAAAGATTTCATGAGAAAACTAACAAAAGACCATAGCTATGTGCAAACTCTTATCGAGGACGGAACAATTACAAAAGACGAGGCATTCAATCATCCTAAAAAAAATATGCTAACAAAGGCTCTGGGTTGTACTCCAAAGGCAGAACCAGATATATTTAGTAAAACATTTATAAAAAATGATATAATACTAATCAATTCAGATGGATTAACCAACATGGTAAGAGAAGAAAGAATACTTGAGATAGTAAAAAATCACAAAGAAGACATCGCTGAAGAACTCGTGAAAGAGGCAAACGACAATGGCGGATGCGACAACATTACAGTTGTTGTAATAATGTAGATAATAAAAAGTAGGGAGAAAGTTATATGAATATAATAGGAAAAACTATAGCTAACAGGTACGAAATTATAAATAAAACTGGTGTCGGCGGAATGGCAACAGTGTATACTGCAAAAGACAAAGTTCTTAATAGAAATGTTGCAATAAAAGTATTAAAAGACGAATTTACAACAGATGACGAATTTATAAAGAGATTTAATTCCGAAGCTCAGGCTGCAGCAAGTTTATCTCATGCAAATATAGTTTCTATATATGATGTTGGCTTTGAAGATGGTATATATTATATAGTTATGGAACTTGTAAGAGGAAAGACCCTTAAGCAAATTATAACAGAGGAAGGAGCTCTTCCATGGAAGTGGTCTGTAAATATAGCAATGCAAATAGCCTCAGCTTTAGAGACGGCACACAAAAACAATATTGTGCATAGAGATATAAAACCACATAACATAATAATTACAGAAGATGGAGTTGCAAAAGTAACAGATTTTGGAATAGCAAAAGCGGTTTCAAACTCTACAATAACCGCATTTGGAACCACAATAGGCTCAGTACATTATTTTTCGCCAGAGCAAGCAAAAGGAGGATATACAGATGCAAAATCAGACATATATTCACTTGGGGTTGTAATGTATGAAATGCTTACAGGTAAAGTGCCATTTGATAGTGATACTTCCGTATCTGTTGCATTAAAACATATGCAGGAAAAACCACAGCCACCAATGGAGATAAACGAAAATATTCCAAGGGCTGTAAACGATATAATTTTAAAGGCTATGCAAAAGGAGCCAACAGCTAGATACCAAACAGCAACAGCAATGCTTAAAGATTTAGAAAGAGCACTAAAAGAACCAGATGGCAAATTTGTAATAGCAGAGAATTTGGAAAATGAATATACTAGAAGAATGGATACAATAACAGATGATATGCTAAAGAATCCTAAGGATAAAGAAAAGAAGAAAAAACAGGGACTTATTGCAAAATATCCAAAGCTAAAAATTGTGTTAATAATATTATTGTGTATAGTATTATTCATTGGAAGTATAGGAATTACATCACTTGTATTAAATGCCGGAAAATTAAAGGATGTACAAATACCAAATTTAGTGGGATTAACTGAGGAAGAAGCAATAGCAAAATTGGAAGAAGCAAATTTAGTTTATGAAAAAGAATCTGAGGATTATAACACAGAGCAAGAAGAAGGTAAAATATACGAACAATCTCCTGCATATTCTGCAAATTATAAAATAAAAGAAAAAACAACAATAACAGTAAAAGTAAGTAAAGGCACAGAAACCACTGTAGTTCCAAAGGTGGCAGGAATGACTTATGATGAGGCTGTAGAAGCACTCGAAGAATATAAATTAAAAGCAGAAAAAATAGAAGAAACAAGCAAAGAAATAAAAGAGGGAATAGTAATAAGCCAAGAAACAGAAGCAAGTACTGTAGTTAATGCAGGAGATACTGTTAAACTACATGTAAGTATTGGAACAGGACTTGCGCAAGTTGTAATGCCAAATGTTGTTGGAAAATCAGAAAGTGATGCCAGAACTTCATTAGAGGGAAGAAATCTTCAAGTAAATGTAGAATATTCGGAAGATACAACAAAAAATAACGGAGAGGTTCTACAGCAAAGCATTAAATCTGGAGAGAACATAGATGAAGGAACAGAAGTAACAATAACTGTAAACAAATTAGCAGAAACCAAATCAGCAACACTAACAATAAATGTAAAATCAATAACAGGTGGCTATGAAGATACAGGAGATGGCGAAACATCGGAAAACTCAGTAGTAAAGCTTACAGTAAAGGTGGGAGATGACAAATTTTACGATAAAGAAGTAGATGCAAATTCTACTGCTGTATCTGTAAATATTAGTGGAAAAGGAACGGTAACTGTAAAAGTTTGTATAGATGATGTTGTAAAAAGGCAAGCAGATATTAATTTAAATACAACAAGTTCATACACATTTGAATAATGGCTGATATTTGGAACAAGGCGTTTTGATTTAATCATAAAAAGCAAAATACCTTGTTCTACTTACATTTGCACGGCAGCACACTTATTTGATTATTTTGAATTGTAAAAATAAAAAACTGAGAACTGCAACACAACAGTAATGAAATTTGGGAAAACAACAAAATAATGGTTGACAACGCCCAAAAAACATTGTATAATATTAAAGCATGTAAGATAGCGTTGAAGTGAGATGTGGCTACAATTACTTTAAAAATAAGGTATTGGAGGGAACTCTCATGGAGCATGTCGTGGCTTAGACCAGGCGGTAAGGATTATAAATTTTTAAGCACTTATCCCAAGGTATTCATGCAAAAACTTGGGCTTTTATATTGGTGACACATAGAACACCAGGGTGCGTTTATGCCTTCCGACCAAAAAATAATATAAGGAGGGAAAATTACATGGCAAAAAAAGAAACAACAGAGGTAACAAATGCAAAAATTAGAATAAGACTAAAGGCTTATGACCCCGTAGTTTTAGAACAGTCTGCTGAAAAAATAGTAGATACTGCTAAAAAAACAGGAGCTAAAGTTTCAGGACCTATTCCATTACCAACAGAAAAGGAAATCGTAACAATTTTACGTTCTCCACACAAACACAAAGATTCAAGAGAGCAATTTGAAATGAGAACACATAAAAGAGTTATCGATATTCTATATCCTACACAAAAAACAATTGAGAGTTTAACTAAAATTGAACTACCAGCTGGTGTAAATATAGAAATAAAATAATTAGAACAAGGTTGAAGGTTAGAACAACCCAAAAATAAAAATCTAGCTAAAATAAACCAAGCTAATTATAACTTAGCCAATTTGCAAATTTTGGCACGTAAGTTAAAGCAAAATAATTAGCCAATAGTTAAGATAGCTGTGCGATTTAATTAGTTACAGATATCTTATGCGGTGACGTATAGGAGGAAATTAAAAAATGAAAAAAGCAATATTAGGAAAGAAAGTCGGAATGACACAAGTATTTGACGAAACAGGAAAAGTTATTCCAGTTACAGTCATAGAAGCTGGACCATGTGTTGTAGCACAAGTTAAAACTACAGAAGCAGATGGATATAATGCAGTACAATTAGGATTTGAAGATGTAAAAGAAAGCAAGGTTAATAAACCAGTTAAAGGACATTTTGCAAAATCAAAATTACCATTAAAGAAACATTTAAGAGAATTTAGACTAGATTCTGTAGAAGAACTTAAAGTTGGAGATGAATTAAAAGCTGACGTCTTTGCAAAAGGAGACAAAGTAGATATTCAAGGAACATCAAAAGGAAAAGGATTCCAAGGTGTTATAAAAAGACATGGAC